>CAIZKA010000053.1 GCA_903933395.1 uncultured beta proteobacterium
CAGCTTCAGGCTCGTCGCCGGATCGTCGTCCGTCAGTGCGGCGAGCAGCGCCAGCCGTGCCGGGCTGCGCTTGTGGCGCGAGGGTGGAAAGCAGTCGAGCACGCGGCCGCCGCCGATGCTGTGCCGGGCGGAAGCATCGCGCAGCACGAAGCGGTCGCCGCGCACGGCAAGGGTCGCCCGGTCGAGCAGTATCTCGGCCAGCGCCGTAGCGCCAGCGCCGACTTCCATGCAGTCCAGCAAGGCGACGCGGCCGGTGATGTCGGCGGCGCCCAGATGCACATGTACCGGCGTCCAGTGCTTCAGCACCGCCTGCGTTGCGGGCACCCGTATTTCGGCCTGGAAACGTGTGAGCGGGCGGGCCGCCGCAGGATCGACCAGCCACATGCCGCGCTCGATGTCCTTCTTTTCGAAGTCGCCGCTGAGCGCCAGCGCGCAGCGATCGCCGGCCTGCCCGCTTTGCGCCGGGCGATCCTGCACGTGCAGGCTTTTGACGCGCGCCTTGTAGCCTGCGTTGCCCGCCGGGCAGATGATCGCCGTGTCGCCGGCGCCGACTCTTCCCGAGAAGGCGGTACCCGTGACGACCGTGCCGATGCCCGAGAGCGTGAAGCAGCGGTCGATGGCGAGGCGGAAACGCCCCGCCGCGTCGCGCCGGGTATGCGCTGCCGCCGTCGCTTCGAGATGACTGCGCAGCGTGGCCACCCCCTCGCCCGTCGTCGCCGACAGTTCGAACAACGGGCTGCCTTCGAGCGGCGTGCCGGTCAGCAAGGCCTCGACTTCGCTGCGGGCGGCGACGACGCGCGCCGCGTCCACGGCATCGCACTTGGTCAGCGCCACCGCGCCATGGTCAAGGCCGAGCAGGCCCAGCAGTTCGAGGTGCTCGCGCGTCTGCGGCATCGGGCCGTCGTCGGCGGCCACCACCAGCAGCACGTAGTCGATGCCGGTGGCGCCGGCCAGCATGTTGTGGATCAGCTTTTCATGGCCGGGCACGTCGACGAAGCCGAGCACGCTGCCATCGGCCAGCGGCGTGTAGGCGTAACCGAGGTCGAGCGTGATGCCGCGCGCCTTCTCTTCCGGCAGCCGGTCGGCATCCACCCCGGTGAGCGCCTTCACCAGCGTGGTTTTGCCGTGGTCGATGTGACCCGCAGTGCCGACGATCATGCGGCGTTCAGCTCCTTGGCCGTCAGCTTGTACACGAAGGTCGGCGGATCGAGGCTGTCGAGCCGGCCGTTGTTGTTCTCCGCCTGCGGATACATCAGGAAGGGAACCCTGGCACCCTTCGAGCCGGGCAGCGCCACATCATGGGCGAAGTTGTAGGCCAGCCAGTTCATTTCCCAGGCACCGAACAGGGTTTCGCGCGCGGCAATCACCACGTCGTCCTTCAGCGTCAGGCCGGGCTTTTCCTCCAGCACCACCTTGCGCACATCGGCCGGGTCCACCGGCACCCAGCCGAAATTCGTCAGCCAGACTTCGGCGCGGCAGTGCTGCGCCTTGGTGATGTCGCCGCTCTTGCCCAGGCTCTTGTAGCCGAATTTCGAATCGGCGACGCGCACGCCATACACGTCGCGCGCCGGCAGGCCGGCGGCGCGGGCGAGGCCAACGTAGAGCGCATTGAGGTCGGCGCACTTGCCTGACAGGTTGCCCGATTCGAGCATGCCTGCGATGTCGCCGATGCCGCAGCCGCGGGTCTTCGGGTTGCGCTCGGTGTTGTCCACCACCCATTCGTAGATCGCCTTGGCCTTGTCGAGGTCGGTTTTGGCGCCCTTGGTGATTTCCAGCGAGGTCTTCTTGACGATGCCGTCGGTGCGCAGCAGTTCGGTGCCCCTGGTGTAGAGCGCGTGCGTCGCCTTGTCCAGCGGCGCGACCTTGCCCGGCTGCGTGAGGTCGATGGCGCGGTTGCGCGCGCTGAAGCGGCTTAAGACTTCCAGCACCGGCGCGGGCTCGCCGGCGTCCCAGGTCGCGGCGAGCATCTGCGCGCCGTAGCGCGGATCGCGCAGCTGCTGCACCGATGCGGCATTGCCCAGCCACAGATTGCCCATGGGCTTGATCCAGGCGGGATCCTCGATCGATGGCAGCGGCAGCCACAGGCGCGGTGCGCCGCCGGCGGCCGACAGTTCGACGCGGGTGGTGACTTCGAATGAGCGCCAGCCGGCGGCGGGCGAGGGCTTGAAGGGATTTTCGGCGGCCAGGGCGAAACGCGGTGCGGCGAAAGCGGCGGCGGAAAGTGCTGCGGTTTTGATGAAAGTACGACGGTCCATGGTGTTCTCCTGATTCAACGTGAAACAACTCCTTCGAAGCGGCCGGTGACAGCCGAGCGAAGCGAGCCGATTGGCATCCCCGCCCTAGGGCGGGGATGGGGGGGCGGGCCTTCAATTTGCTTTTGCGTGTTTCATCTCCGGCGGGTGGTACTGGGTGCCATGAGCATTAGTTGAGCAGGGCTTGCAACTGCTTGTCGATGGCGGGTGCGTCCCAGTCGATCGTGCCCAGGCCGCGCGCGACGATGCGGTGCCGGCGGTCGAGGACGAGGGTGGTGGGCAGCATGCGCGCCCCCCAGGCGCGGCTGATGGTTTGCTCGCG
>CAIZKA010000054.1 GCA_903933395.1 uncultured beta proteobacterium
CAGTTCTGGAACTGGTCGAACAAACCATCTGCCATTGCTGCCTCCTTTGTTGTCCATCCGCCGCGAGGGCCGCCGCAGATCGATCCATCTTGTTGAGAGCGGAACTATTGTTCCTTGCCTGAACCATACTGCACAACTGGACCCAAGTATGAGTAAGGAGAAATCACCTGTCAATACCGACATGCAGTATTGTTCTTCAAGGCCATATACATTTAACACGTTGTTTTGCTGTACATTATGTTGTTTTATCGGCTAAATAAGCATTTGATGAATTGTAAAACTGTTGACTTACATCAAAAACATGCACTATATTGCCTGTACCGTCGCTAAACCCTCAGCGAGGTACAAGCCAATGGACACCCAGACCAAAGACCAGGCAAACGCCGCCCCGACCCTGCACGACGAAGCCGCCGATGCAGAGTTCATCCGCGCCCTCGGCAGGCGGGTGCGCGAGGGGCGCGCCCGCCGCGGCATCTCGCGCAAGGCCCTGGCCTTGAACGCCGACGTCTCCGAGCGCTACCTGGCCCAGGTCGAGAACGGCGAGACCAACCCCTCCATCATGGTCCTGCGCCACATCGGCGCCGCACTCGGCTTTTCGCTGATGGAACTGCTCGACGCCCAGCAGGAGTCGACCGAATACCGTTTGATCCAGCGCTTCCTCGAACAGCTTTCTCCCGGCCGCCTGGAAGACGCCCTGCTCTGCCTGATGCGCGAATTCGGCAAGGAAGACACCTCGCGGCGCAAGCGCATCGCCCTGGTGGGCCTGCGCGGCGCGGGCAAATCCACGCTCGGCCGCGCGCTCGCCGGCGAACTCGCCGTGCCCTTCGTCGAACTCAACAGCGCCATCGAGGCCGAGGCCGGCATGAGCCTCAACGAAGTGTTCTCGCTCTATGGCCAACCCGGTTTCCGGCGCCTCGAGCGACGCTGCCTCGACAAATTCATCACGGAGCACGAAAGCGCCGTCATCACCGTCGGCGGCGGCATCGTTTCCGAAGCGGAAACCTTCAACCTGCTGCTGATGAACTGCTTTACCGTCTGGGTCAAGGCCACCCCGGAAGAACACATGTCGCGCGTCGTCGCCCAGGGCGACTTCCGGCCGATGGAAGGCAACGCGGAAGCCATGGAAGACATGCGCCGCATCCTCGTCGCGCGCGAACCCCTGTATTCGAAAGCCGACTTCACGCTGGATACCACCGGGCGTCCGCCCGAAGAATGCCTCAAGCAATTGCGTCACGCCGTCGCCCCCAACCCCTGAAGCAGGGCAGACCAGAAAACCATACCGGAGAACTCCATGAACAGTCCCGACGCCCCCCGACAGGCCATCACCTACGACACCCATCCCGACCGGTACAAGCACTGGCGGCTCGCCTTCGACGGCGCGATCGCCACGCTGCACCTCGACATCAACGAGGACGGCGGCATCAAGCCCGGCTACAAGCTCAAGCTGAATTCCTACGACCTCGGCGTCGATATCGAACTGCACGACGCCCTGCAGCGCATCCGCTTCGAACATCCCGAAGTGCGCAGCGTGGTCGTCACCAGTGGCAAGGATCGAATCTTCTGCTCCGGCGCCAACATCTTCATGCTGGGCCTGTCGACCCATGCCTGGAAAGTGAATTTCTGCAAATTCACCAACGAGACCAGAAACGGCATCGAGGATTCCAGCCGCCACTCCGGCCTCAAGTTCATCGCCGCCTGCAACGGCACCACGGCCGGCGGCGGCTACGAGCTGGCGCTGGCCTGCGACGAGATCATCCTGGTCGACGACCGCTCCTCGGCCGTGAGCCTGCCCGAAGTCCCGCTGCTGGGCGTGCTGCCCGGCACCGGCGGCCTCACCCGCGTTACCGACAAGCGCCGCGTGCGGCGCGACCATGCCGACATTTTCTGCACGCTGACCGAAGGCATCCGCGCCCAGCGCGCGAAGGAGTGGAGGCTGATCGACGACTATGCCAAACCGCAGGCCTTCGCCGAAAAGGTGAAGCAGCGCGCCACCGAACTCGCGGCGCAAAGCGACCGCCCGGCCGATGGCAAGGGCGTGGCCCTGCCCGCCGTCAAACGCACCATGGATGAAGCCGGCTACCACTACGAAACCGTCGATGTCATCATCGACCGCAAGGCGCGCCGTGCCACGCTCACCGTCACTGCTCCCGCAACCACGCCGGCAACCGGCATCGACGACATCGTCGCCGCCGGCGCGGCGTGGTGGCCGTTGCTGATGGCGCGCGAACTCGACGACGCCATCCTGATGCTGCGCACCAACGATCTCGAAATCGGCACCTGGGTGCTGAAGACGTCTGGCGATGCACAGCACGTGCTGGCCGCCGACGCGGCGCTGGCGCAGCACCAGAAGCACTGGTTCGTGCGCGAAACCATCGGCATGCTGCGCCGTACCCTGGCCCGCCTCGACGTCACTTCGCGCACCCTGATCGCCATTGCCGATCGCGACGCCTGCTTCGCCGGCACGCTGGCCGAACTGCTGCTCGCGGCGGATCGCAGCTACATGCTGTCCCTGCCCGACGACGAACAGGCCGAAGCCAAAGTCACGCTGTCGGCGATGAATTTCGGCAGCTACCCGATGGTCAATGGCCAGTACCGCATTGCCGCGCGCTTCTATGGCGAGGAAGGCCCGATTGCCGCCGCCAGGGCCGCAACCGGAAAACCCCTTGGCGCAGCAGGCGCATTGGAACTCGGCCTGGTAACGTCCACCCCCGACGACCTCGACTGGGAAGACGAAATACGCATCGTCCTCGAAGAGCGCGCCAGCCTGTCTCCCGACGCACTCACCGCGATGGAAGCCAACCTGCGCTTCGGCCCCGGCGAGACCATGGAAACCCGCGTCTTCGGCCGCCTGTCGGCCTGGCAGAACTGGATTTTCATCCGCCCCAATGCGGTAGGCGATTCCGGTGCGCTGAAAGTCTTCGGCAGCGGCAACAAGGCCAAATTCAACTGGGAACGCGTCTGAGCAAACCCTGCCGTCATTCCGGCGAACGCCGGAATCCAGAAGCCAACGCGAGAGCCCCTGGATTCCGGCTTCTGCCGGAATGACAAAAACAGCATCTCCCATCCCCAACAGGAGCACACCATGAGCATCGATTACAGCCAGAAGATCCCCAACAATGTCCACCTCAATGACAACAAGACTCTGCAGCGCGCCCTCGAACACTGGCAGCCGGAATTCATCAACTGGTGGAAGGACATGGGCCCCGACGACTCGCAGAATTTCGACGTCTACCTGCGCACCGCGGTCAGCGTCGATCCCGGCGGCTGGGCGCACTTCGACTACGTCAAGATGCCTGACTACCGCTGGGGCATCTTCCTCAATCCGGCCGAGGAAGGCCGCAAAGTCAATTTCGGCGCGCACAAGGGCGAAGCGGCCTGGCAGGAAGTGCCGGGCGAATACCGCAGCAACCTGCGCCGCCTGATCGTGACCCAGGGCGACACCGAGCCCGCTTCGGTCGAGCAGCAGCGCCACCTGGGCCTGACCTGCCCCTCGCTCTACGACATGCGCAACCTGTTCCAGGTCAACGTCGAGGAAGGCCGCCACCTCTGGGCCATGGTCTACCTGCTGCACGCCTACTTCGGCCGTGACGGCCGCGAGGAAGCCGAAGCCCTGCTCGAGCGCCGTTCGGGCGATGCCGACAATCCGCGCATCCTCGGCGCCTTCAACGAGAGCACGCCGGACTGGCTGTCCTTCTTCATGTTCACCTACTTCACCGACCGCGACGGCAAGTACCAGTTGTGTTCGCTGGCCGAATCCGGCTTCGACCCGCTGGCGCGCACCTGCAAGTTCATGCTGACCGAGGAAGCGCACCACATGTTCGTCGGCGAATCCGGCGTCGGCCGCGTAATCCAGCGCAGCTGCGAAGTCATGAACCAGTTGAAGACCGACGACGCGGCGAAGATCCGCGCCCAGGGCGTGATCGACCTGCCGACCATCCAGCGCTACCTCAACTTCCATTTCAGCGTGACCATGGACCTCTTCGGCGCCGACGTGTCATCGAACGCCGCCACCTTCTACAACACCGGACTCAAGGGCCGCTACGAGGAAACCAAGCAGGACGACGACCATCTGCTCAACGACGCGGCCTATCCCGTGCTCGAAGTCGCCGACGGCAAGCTCCTCACGGCCCAGGCGCCCTACCTCAACGCGCTCAACGAGCGCCTGCGCGATGACTACGTCATCGATGCCAAAGCCGGCATCGAGCGCTGGAACAAGATCATCCAGAAGGCCGGCATCCCCTTCGCGCTGACAGCGCCGCACAAGGCCTTCAACCGCAAGATCGGACCCTTGTCCGCGGCCAGGATCTCACCCGATGGCAAGGTGCTGTCGGAAGCCGAATGGACGCACCACCACCTTGCGTGGCTGC
>CAIZKA010000055.1 GCA_903933395.1 uncultured beta proteobacterium
TCCTTGAACAGCTTGTAGCCGGCCTTTTCGTCGGTGGTGAGCGCATCGGCTTTGCCCAGCAGCCACTGGTCAAAGCGCGAGTTGGGCGTGACCAGGGTCTTTTCGAACTCGGCGATCGCGAGCGTGACTTCCTCGATGCTGATCTTGTCCTTGCCAAAGACTTGTTTGAATTCGCGCACATAGGCGGGGATGGATTCCAGCATGCCGATTGCAAGGGTGTGGCTGAAGCCCATTTCTCCCGGATTGGCGATCGGGCCGCCGGCCTGGGCCTTGAGGTCGGCTGCGCGACCATCCCAGAACTGGGCGACGTTGAGGCTGGAATTCAGCACCGTCGGCGAGTTGATCGGACCTTGCTGCCACTTGTCGCCGATCGAAGTCGGGATGTTGTCGGTACCACCCATCGACAGGTTGTGGCAGGAGTTGCAGGAAATGAAGCCGGACTTCGACATGCGCGGATCGAAGTAGAGCTTCTTGCCCAGCTCCACCATGCCGAGGTTGATCTGCGAAGCCGGCTTGACCGGCTGGATCGGTTCGTTGGACTGCGCAAACCCGATGCCGGCGGAGAAACCGAGTGCGATGAGCGAGGTGGCGATTGTGCGGATTTTCATGGTGAGGCTCCTTAGGATGAAAATAAAGTTGCTGCATTGCGGGATACCCAAGTATAACCATGGCAAAATCAGGGTTGTTGACCTAAGTCAATGATTATTAATTAGTTTTTAGCTATACTTGGCATAGCTCCGACCTATAGGTAGACATATGAACTTTTCAGCATTGCGGTATTTGGTGGCCTTCGCCGACGAAGGATCCTTCAGCAAGGCGGCGGAGCGCTGCCATATCAGCCAGCCCACCTTGAGCGTCTCGCTGCAGAATCTTGAGTCCGAGCTCGGCATCGCGCTGATCGAACGCGGCAAGGGCCATGTGGGCATGACCGATATCGGCTGGCAGGTGGTTGCCCAGGTTCGCAAGACACTTGACGAAGCGCGGCGTATCGAGCAAGTCGCCCACCTGGGCAAGGATCCGCTCACCGGCGATTTCCGCCTTGGCGTGATCCACACCATCGGCCCCTACCTGCTGCCCGAACTGATCGGGGCGATGCGCAAGACGACGCCGACTACCCACCTGTTCATTGAAGAAAGCATGACCGCGCTGCTCACCGACAGCCTCAAGTACGGCACGGTGGACGCGGCGATCATCGCCCTGCCCTTCGACGTCAAGGGCCTGAAGGTCCATCCGCTCTATGACGAGCCCTTCCAGGTGATCGTGCCCAAGGGCCATCCCTGGGCGAAGCGCAAGAAGATCGCCAGCCACGAGGTGCGGGGCGAGAACGTGCTGGTACTGAAGGCGGGAAACTGCTTTCGCGAGCAGGTGCTGGATGCCTGCCCGGACATCAGCCACGCCGAAAGCTCGCTGCACGAAGGCCACTCGATCGAGACCGTGCGCTGCATGGTGGCCTCGGGCTATGGCGTCTCCGTATTGCCGGCGGGATCGCTGAGTGGAATCTACAAGACCGGCTTGGTGGTGCCGATTCCCTTCGAAGCCCCGGCGCCGTCACGGCGCGTGGCGCTGGCCTGGCGCGAGGGCTTCACCCGGCCGCAGGTGATCGAGGCGATCATCGCCGCCGTGAAACTGATCGGCAACCCGAGCTACCTGCCGATTCCGACATAGGCAGGCACCATTTTCGCGGCGCCCTGGTTGCGTCGCCGTAGCGCCAGCGCCGACTCTTGCGATCCTGGATCGCCTCAGCTTGCGTCAAAGCCGGCGTCTTCGATCACGGCCTTGAGCTGGTCGCGCGTGACTTTCGCCGCGTCAAACTCGACTACCGCCTGCTTCTGTTCCAGCGAGACCTCTGCCTTCGCCACACCGTCGAGCGCCGTCAGCACGCCGGTCACGCTCTTCACGCAGCCGCCGCAGGACATGCCTTCCACTTTGATTGTCGTCGTTTCCATGTCAGTCCTTGTTTGGTTTCCAGTTTTTCAGGAGCAGGGAATTGCTCACCACCGACACCGAACTCATCGCCA
>CAIZKA010000056.1 GCA_903933395.1 uncultured beta proteobacterium
CCCTGCCTCGTGGTCGGGGCCGGCACGGGGCTGGGCATGGCGATCGTCCTGCCGCAAGGCGATGCCTGGCGCATTCTGCCCGGCGAAGGCGGCCATGTCGCATTCGCGCCGGCCGATGCGCAGCAGGCCGCACTGTGGGCTTTCCTCCAGGCACGATATGACCGCGTCACCTGGGAACGGGTGGTGTCGGGCCCGGGATTGAGTGCCATCCACGAGTTTCTTGCCGGCGTCTTGCTGGCACCGGAACAGATCACCATGAATGCGCTGGCCGACCCGGCCTGCGCCGAGCGCCGCTCGCTGGATCTGTTTCTCGCCGCCTACGGCGCCTTCGCCGGCGACATGGCGCTGGCCTGCCTGGCGCGCGGCGGCGTCTTCCTCGCCGGCGGCATCGCCGCCAAACTGCTGCCGCTGCTGCAGCAAAGCGGCTTTCTGGCCGCCTTCACCGCCAAGGCCGAGCATGCCGCGATCGCGGCGCGGATGCCGATCCACGTCGCCAGGGACCCGCTGCTGGGCCTCCGCGGCGCGCTACACCTCGCACGAAGCTGACTGTTGATGCTTGTCAACATGCTGTCATGCAGCAAGCGCAATATTGGATCGAAGGATTCATGACTGTGAGGAGGGGAATACGATGGCAACTGCAAAGAGCGTGACCAAGACTACCCCCGGCAAACGTTTGGTGACGCCGGCGGTCGTTGGCGTGGCAAAGGCCAAACCTGCGCCCAAGGCAAAACTTGCGGTAAAGCCGGAACCGGTTGCGAAAGCGAAGGCGGCGGCGAAAACTGCACCGAAGGCTGCAGCCGCAAAGCCGGCGCGTCCGCGCGCGAAAAAGTCCGCCGGGGTGCCTTCGGAACAACGCAGGAATTACATTGAGGTGGCCGCTTATCACATCGCCGAGCGGCGCGGCTTTGCGCCGGGCAATCCTCTGGAGGACTGGGTTCAGGCCGAAGCCGAAATTGACCGGCTGATTGCAGACGGGCTTCTGGGCGGCTAGGCCGGATTCCGCGCTCAGGCCGGCAGCAGTACCAGTGCGGCCAGCGGCGGCAAGGTCAGCGATACAGAAGCGGGAAAGCCCATCCAGGCTTTTGGCTCGGCCGTGACGCGGCCGCCGTTGCCAAGATCGCTGCCGCCGTAGTGCGCCGAATCGGTGTTCATCCGTTCCAGATAATCCTGCGCCAGCGGTACGCCGAGGCGGTAGTCGCGACGCGGCACCGGGGTGAAGTTCAATACGATTACCGCATGACGGCCATCACGACTACGGCGTAGCCAGCTGATGACCGACTGATCGGAATCATGGCAATCGATCCACTGAAAACCTGCGGGGGAGAAGTCCAGTTCATGCAATGCCGCTTCGCTCACATACAGCCGGTTGAGATCGCCCACCAGGCTCTTTACGCCGGCGTGGAGAGGGAATTGCAGCAGATGCCAGGGCAGTTCTTCGGCGGCACGCCATTCCCACGACTGCCCGAGTTCGGCGCCCATGAACTGCAGCTTCTTGCCCGGCGCCATCATCTGGTAGGCCAGCAGCAACCGCAGGTTGGCGAAACGCTGCCACTCGTCGCCGGGCATCTTGCCCAGCAGCGAACTCTTGCCGTGTACCACCTCGTCGTGCGACAGCGGCAGGACGAAATTCTCGCTGTAGGCATAGAGCTGGCCGAAGGTCAGCCGCTCGTGGTTGTAGCGCCGGAACACCGGATCGTGGGCCATGTAGTCCAGCGTGTCGTTCATCCAGCCCATGTTCCACTTCATCGAGAAGCCCAGGCCACCAAGCCAGGTCGGCCGCGACACCATCGGCCAGGCCGTCGATTCCTCGGCAATGGTCAGCGCGCCGGAAAAATCCGCGTGCACCATTTCGTTCAGCTCGCGCAGGAAGGCAATCGCCTCGAGGTTCTCGCGCCCGCCATGAACGTTCGGTGTCCACGCACCGGGCTTGCGCGAATAGTCGAGGTAGATCATCGAGGCCACGGCATCGACGCGCAAGGCATCGACATGGAACTCGGACAACCAGTAATACGCCGAGGACAACAGGAAACTCCTGACCTCGTTGCGGCCGTAGTTGAAGACATGCGTACCCCAATCGGGATGCATTTTCTGCTTCGGGTCTTCATGTTCGTAGAGCGCCGTGCCGTCGAAGTGGGCCAGCGCCCAGTCATCAGCCGGGAAATGACCGGGCACCCAGTCGAGGATGACGCCGATACCTGCCTGATGCAGGCTATCGACCAGGAAGCGCAGGTCGTCGGCGCTGCCGAAACGCGAACTCGGAGCAAAGAATCCGGTACATTGATAGCCCCAGGATTCGTCGAGCGGATGTTCCATCAAAGGCAGGAATTCGACGTGCGTGTATCCCAGCTCGACCAGATAGGGCACCAGCCGTTCGGCCAGTTCGCGGTAGCTGTAGAAGCGGCGATCCGGATGGCGCATCCAGCTGCCGAGATGCATTTCGTAGACGCTCATCGGCGCCGACAGCCAGTCGAGCTTCGCTCGTGCCTGCATCCAGGCGCTGTCATTCCAGGCGTGCGTCGAATCGGGCGTCACGCAACAGGCGGAGGCCGGACGCCGCTCGAAGGCACGCGCGTAGGGATCGCTCTTCAGCTTTACTGCCCCGCTGCCGCGCAGGCGCAGTTCGAAGCGATACAAGGCGCCGGCCGCCAGTCCGGGCACGAACAGCTCCCAGACGCCGGAACCGCCCAGAGTCGCCATCGGATGTACGCGACCGTCCCAGCCATTGAAACCACCGACCACGGAAGCACGTTCGGCATTCGGCGCCCAGACCCGGAAGCAGACGCCGGCAATGCCATCGCGGATCTGCGGTACGGCACCGAAGGTGCGCCAGGCCTGACGCAAACGACCGGCATTGAACAGGAACAGGTCGTCGGCCGGCGGCTGCGGGACAAAAGCGTAGGTATCGTATTGCTTGACGCCGTCGACATCGAGGCGCCACGGCCGGGACGGCGGTGTCGCGCCCTGCCATTCGAACAGATCGGTACCCTTGCGCCGCGTCAGCGGCACCCAGCGGCCATCGGCCAGTTCCAGCGCAACCGACTTTGCCTGCGGACGGAACGCCCGCAGACGCCAGCCGGCGCCCTCGGCATGAAGACCCAACACGGAAAAGGGGTCGTGTTCGCGCGCTTCGAGCAATGCGGCACAAGCAGTGGCAGGCATGGTTATATACTCAGATCAGTTTTTGCTATCGTATTGATTGTAGCCGCATTGGAGAATTCACCAGACAATCAATTCCGGAACAGTGCGGCAGCGGCCCCTGGCAAGGGGCCGGCCTGAAGGAGACAGAGTCGTGAGAAACAGTGAAATCGCCCGCAATACTTTCGGCATCGTGCTGGCCGGCGGCCGCGGCAGCCGCCTGATGCAGCTCACCGACTGGCGCTCGAAGCCCGCCGTGCCTTTCGGCGGCAAGTTCCGCATTGTCGATTTCACGCTGTCGAATTGTGTGAATTCCGGCATCCGCCGCATTGGCGTCGCCACCCAGTACAAGGCGCAGAGCCTGATCCAGCACCTGCAGCGCGGCTGGAGCTTTCTCGACGG
>CAIZKA010000057.1 GCA_903933395.1 uncultured beta proteobacterium
GTGCATGCAGTGTGAATTTCCAGCCTGGCTTGCCGTCCTTCTCCGCGGCGGCTCTGGCGGCCGCCTTCACGTCGTCCGGCAACCCGGCGAGATCGGCCTCGCTTTCGATCCATTCGGCATGGGCGTTGGTCGCATCGAGCACGTTCTCGGAGAACTTCGCGCCCAGCGCCGACAGTTCTTCCTGGATTTCCTTGAAGCGAGGTTTCTGATCCTCCGGCAGTTCTGCGCCGGACAGGCGGAAGTCGCGCAGGTCGTTTTCGACGATGCGCTTTCGCGCCGGCGACAAGCCGGGAAATTCCGCGCTCTCGGCCAGGCGCCTGAACTTGGCGAACAGCGCCAGGTTCTGTCCGAGGTCGGCGTAGAAGCCCGACACCTCCGGCAGCATGGCGTTGTAGGCCTCGCGCCAGGGCGGCACGTCATTCACCGAATGCAGGTGGCCGACAATGCCCCAGGCGCGCGACAGGCGTTCGCCGGCATCGAGCATGGGCTGTACGAAGGCATCCCAGGTCGCCGCGGTTTCCGGCGCGATCAGGGTTTCGATCAGGGCGCGGTTTTCTTCCAGCAGCTGGCGGATGGCGGGGGTGACGTGTTCGGGCTGAACAACGTCAAAGCGGGGCAGACCGCTGAAATCGAGCAGTGGATTCATTAGCACCAGATCGGGGTTGGCGGTTGCCGTTTCAAGTCCCCGCTGCGGGCGGGCAAGGCATTCCGGGACAAGAACTCGCTACCGGCTCGACCAGATCCCGGTAGGCGTGAAAACTGGCATGGCCGAGCCAGGGCATGACCAGCACCAGCCCGACCAGGGCCGTAGCGAAGCCAAGGCCGGTCAGCAGCATGATGACGACCGCCCAGACAGCCAGCGGCAAGGGATTTTCGGCGACCGCATTGACGCTGGTGGTCAGCGCGCTGACCAGATCGCAACGGCGGTCGATCAGCATCGGCATCGACACCACGCTGAGGGCGAACACCGCGGCCGCGAGGAAACCACCGGCGCACATGTACACGAAGAACATCAGGTAGTGCTGCGGATTGATCAGCACCTGGATGATCATGTCCAGCGGCGCCAGCGGCGGCCCCTTGTAGAACACGGCGACGATCACCGCCGATATCACCTGCCACAGCGTGCCGGCAAGGATCGACAGCAGGCCGAAGCCGATCATGCAGGAGGGATTGCGCTGCCAGGCTTTCATCGAGTCATACACCGTCACCGGCTCACCGGCGAGATAGCGGCGCGACAGTTCATAGAGCCCGGCGGCGAGCATCGGCGACACCAGCAGGAAGCCGGTGATGGCTGCGGCGAAGAGATACGGCAGTCTGGCCGTAACGCCGAGTATCACGGCGCCGGTCACAGCAACGGCGATGCCATAGAACAGGCTGGCTCCCGGCTGGCGCCACAAATCCTTCCAGCCGCGGCGCAACCAGTCCAGTGGCGCGCCAAAGCCGATCCGCCGCACCCCGGGATTAATCCTGCAGGAATCGGTGCAATGCACTGGCTTGACGGCAACGGGATCGGTCATGGAGCGCAATGCTGCGATGGCATCAGAGTGCTTGTGTGCCCGTCAGGCGGGTCAACGCTTCGAGATAATTGGCCGCCGTCTTGGCTATGATGTCCTGCGGCAACTTCGGGCCCGGCGCCGTCTTGCCCCAGTCCAGGGTTTCCAGGTAGTCGCGGACGAACTGCTTGTCGAAGCTGGGCGGACTGCTGCCTACCTTGTAACGGTCGGCCGGCCAGAAGCGCGAGGAATCCGGCGTCAGGACTTCGTCGATCAGATACAAACGGCCTTCCTCATCCTGGCCGAATTCGAACTTGGTGTCGGCGATGATGATGCCGCGCACGCGGGCAAAGGCTGCCGCCTCGCGATACAGCCGCAACGTGGTCTCTTTGACCGTCTTCGCCAGGTCGGCGCCGAGCAGTTTCTCGACCGCGGCATAGTCGATGTTTTCGTCGTGGTCGCCCATCTCGGCCTTGGTCGCCGGGGTGAATATTGCTTCCGGCAGTTGCTGGGCCATCTGCAGGCCGGGCGGCAGCGCGATGCCGCACACGGCGCCCGTCGCCTGGTAGTCCTTCCAGCCCGATCCGATCAGGTAGCCGCGCGCGACCGCCTCTATCGGCAGCGGCTTGAGTCGCTTGACCACCAGCGCGCGGCTGCGCACCTGGGCCTTTTCGTCTTCACCGGAGACGACGGTCTCCGGATCGATGCCGGTCAGTTGATTCGGCACCACGTGGGCCAGCTTGCCGAACCAGAAATTGGCGACGGCCGTGAGGACGGCACCCTTGCCCGGTATCGGGTCGGGCAGGATCACGTCGAAGGCCGACAAACGGTCCGTGGTGACGATCAGCAGCTTGTCTTCGCCGACAGCGTAGATGTCGCGCACCTTGCCGCGGCCGAGCAGCGGCAGGCTCGTGATGCCGGATTCGAAGACGAGTGGCGTGGAAATGGGCATGGGTTGTTGTGAACGGCCGGATTATTCGCGAACGTAGGCCTTGGCCTTTTCGGTATCTTCGCGATAGGGGTAGCGCACGTGGCCGTAGCGGATCGCCAGCACGGCAAGGGTCAACAGGAGAATCGCCGCGGAGACGCCCAACATGCGCAATTCGCTCATGTCCTTGACATCGAGTATCAGGTAGCGTGCCAGCGCCACCATACCGATATACAGTGGAAAGCGTACCTGGATCTGACCCGATTTCAGGTATTGACCGATCATCGCCAGCACCTCGAGGTAGAGGAACATCAGCAGCAAGTCGGCCAGCGCCACCCGGTGCGAACTGACCATCACCATGGTTTCCTGATACATGGCTACCGTGGTGGCGAAAGCAATGACCAGCAGGCCGGCGTACTCGACCAGGTCGAGGCCGCCGCTGAAGACCTTGCGCAGTCGATCGAAAGTATGGGACTTGATATCCATGGGAGACCAGACGAAAAAGGCCGCCGGAATGCTCCGACGGCCCGAAACTTTACTCCAAAAAGCTTGTTACTTCACGATTGCGTTGAGTTCGCCCTTCTTGTAACGCTCGGCCATCCTGTCCATCGACATCGACTTGATCTTGGAGGCCTGGCCGGCGCAGCCGAAAGCCGTGTAGCGGGCCACGCAGATTTCCTTCATCGCCTTGCGCGCGGCGGCCAGATACTTGCGCGGATCGAAGTCCTTGGGGTTCTCGGCCAGGTACTTGCGGATCGCGCCGGTCGAAGCCATGCGCAGGTCGGTGTCGATGTTGATCTTGCGCACGCCATGCTTGATGCCCTCGACGATTTCCGCGACCGGCACGCCGTAGGTTTCGCCCATGGTGCCGCCGTACTGGTTGATGGTCTTGAGCCAGTCCTGCGGCACGGAAGAAGAACCATGCATGACCAGATGGGTATTCGGGATACGGGCGTGGATTTCCTTGATGCGGTCGATGCGCAGCACCGCGCCGGTGGGCGGGCGGGTGAATTTGTAGGCGCCGTGCGAGGTGCCGATGGCGATCGCGAGCGCGTCTACACCGGTGGCCTTGACGAAGTCGGCGGCTTCATTGGGGTCGGTCAGCAACTGGTCGTGGGACAGCGCGCCCTCGGCGCCGTGGCCGTCTTCCTTTTCGCCCATGCCGGTTTCCAGCGAGCCCAGGCAACCGAGTTCACCCTCCACCGAAACGCCGATGGCGTGGGCGATGTCGACCACATGCTTGCTGACGCGGGTGTTGTACTCGAAACTGGCCGGGGTCTTGGCATCCTCCTCCAGCGAACCGTCCATCATCACGCTGGAAAATCCGGAGCGCATCGACTGGATGCAGATCGACGGGCTGGCGCCGTGATCCTGGTGCATCACGATCGGGATGTCGGGGTGGGTCTCGATCGCCGCCTCGATCAGGTGACGCAGGTAGGGCTCGCCGGCATATTTGCGGGCGCCGGCCGAGCCTTGCATGATGACCGGGCTGTTGGTCTCCTGGGCGGCTTCCATGATGGCCTGGATCTGCTCCAGGTTGTTCACGTTGAAAGCCGGCAGTCCGTAGCCGTTTTCGGCGGCGTGGTCGAGCAATTGACGCATGGACACGAGAGGCATAGCGGTCTCCTTGGAGAATTAGGATTCGGATTCGGGTTTCTGGAAATCGCCGACGCGGACGATCTTCAGGGTATTGGTGCCGCCGGGTGAA
>CAIZKA010000058.1 GCA_903933395.1 uncultured beta proteobacterium
CGCCGACCTCGGCTTCAACCGCATGAGCGTCGGCGTGCAGGACTTCGCGCCGGATGTGCAGGTGGCCGTGAATCGCGTGCAAAGCCTCGAGGAAACCAAACTGGTCATCGATTCAGCGCGCGAATTCGGATTCAAGGGTATCTCGGTCGACCTGATCTACGGCCTGCCCAAGCAGAATGTGATCAGCTTCAACCATACGCTGGACGAAATCATCAAGCTCGATCCGGACCGCCTGTCGATCTACAACTACGCCCACCTGCCCAGCCTGGCCAAGCCGCAGCGGCGCATCAACGAGGCCGACCTGCCGACGCCCGACGCGCGCCTGCAGATCCTGCAACTCGCGATCCGCCGCCTGACCGATGCGGGCTATGTTTTCATCGGCATGGACCACTTCGCCAAGCCGAACGACGAACTGGCCGTGGCGCAGCGCCAGGGCCGGCTGCATCGCAATTTCCAGGGTTATTCGACCCATGCCGAAGCCGACCTGATGGCCTTCGGCGTGTCCGCCATCGGCAAGGTCGGGCCCAGCTACTGCCAGAACGTACGCACGCTCGACGAGTACTACGACAGCCTCGACCAGGGCGTGCTGCCGATATTCCGCGGCATCGAACTCAACGCCGACGACCTCCTGCGGCGCAGCATCATCCAGGCCCTGATGTGCCATTTCGAACTTTCCATCGAGTCCATCGAGATCGCCCACCTGATCGATTTCAAGTCCTACTTCGCCTCCGAACTGGACGACCTGCGCGAGATGGAGCAGGGTGGCCTGCTGACAATCGACGACCAATGGATTACGGTCGAGCCGCGCGGACGTCTGCTGGTGCGCGGCATCGCCATGGCCTTCGACCGCTATCTGCGTACCGACCGCGAGCGCGTTCGCTATTCCAAAGTCATTTGACCTTGCGGGGGTTCCCCTATCCCCACCCCAGCCCTCCCCTTGAAGGGGAGGGAGGTTATCGGTCGCTGACGCGACTTCCACGTTAATGCCTGACAGCGGTTTCCTTGCGGTATTCCTGATCGGCCTGCTCGGCGGCGTACACTGCGCCGGCATGTGCGGCGGCATCGTTTCGGCGCTGAGCCTGCAGATGCCAGGCAAGTCCGGCAGCGGCGGTCCGGCGTGGACCATCCACCTTGCCTACAACCTCGGCCGCATCAGCAGCTATGCCTTGGCCGGTGCCTTGATGGGCGCGCTGGGCAGCCTCGGCCTGCTCCTCAACAACGCGCTGCCGGTGCAACTGACGCTTTATGTGGCCGCCAACCTGATGATGGTCGCGCTCGGTCTTTATCTCACCGGCATCACCGGGGCGCTAGCCTTTACCGAACGCGCGGGGCAATGGCTGTGGCGGCGCATACAGCCCGTCACCAGGCGCTTCCTTCCTGTGCGCGGCATGGCCCAGGCCTTTCCGCTCGGCCTGCTATGGGGGTGGCTGCCCTGCGGCCTGGTCTATAGCGTGCTGGCGATGGCCCTGCTTACCGGCAGCGCGCTGCGCGGCGCCGCGACCTTGCTGGCCTTCGGCCTTGGCACGCTGCCCAACCTGATGCTGGCCGGCTTGCTATTGGCGCGCTTTCGCACGGTGATCCAGGGGCGCGCGCTGCGACTGGGTTCCGGCCTGCTGGTGCTGGGCTTCGGCGTCTATGGTCTGCTCAATGCGGCGACCTTGGGCGGCAGACTTTGGCAGGGAGTGGTCTGCCACGTTTGAAAAGTCGACGCCGGCAGTACGGCGAGAACCCGCGCCGATCCCATGCCATGCTTGCGGCAGTCCTCCAGCGGCCGCATAATTAGCGTTTCCTAATGTATGTGCGAGAAATTCAGATGAACGCGCCGCAGGATTCCGCCGCCGGCAACTCCGATACCGTCGAACTGGCGCTGGGCGGCATGACCTGTGCGGCCTGCGCCGCGCGCATCGAGAAGCAGCTCAACAAACTGCCCGGCGTCGAGGCCGCGGTCAACTTCGCCGCCGAGCGTGCCCATGTGCGCTACGCGCCGGGAGATGTCGACGTCGAGCGCCTGATCGCGACGGTGGTCAAGACCGGCTTCACGGCGGATGTCTCGACCGCCGACACGCGCGCCGAAGAAAAAGCGAAGAAGCTGGCGATCTACCGCGACGAACTTCGCCGCTTCTGGATTTCCGCTGTGTTGACCACGCCGCTGGTGGCGCAGATGGTCTTCATGTTCGGTGCTGGCACGCATGACGACGCCCTGCCGCGCTGGCTGCAACTGCTACTCGCCACACCCGTGCAGTTCTGGATCGGCTGGCGCTTCTATGTCGGCGGCTTCAACGCGATCCGCGGCGGCGCCGGCAACATGGACGTGCTGGTGGCGCTGGGTACCAGCATGGCCTGGGCTAACAGTTTGGTCGTCACGGTCTGGAACCTTCACCATCAGCACGTGTATTTCGAAGCCTCGGCCACGGTCATCACGCTGGTGCTGCTGGGCAAGATCCTCGAGGCGCGGGCCAAGGCCAAGACCTCGGCCGCGATCGAGGCGCTGGCGAAACTACAGCCGCAGACGGCGCGCATCGAGCGGGGCGGGGATCTGGTCGACGTGCCGGTGGCGACTCTGATACCCGGAGATGTGTTTGTGGTCCGTTCCGGCGAGGCGATGCCGGTAGATGGCGAGGTCATCGACGGCGCCTCGTCGGCCAACGAATCCATGCTGACCGGCGAGAGCCTGCCGGTTGCCAAGGCCGCGGGGGACAAAGTCTTCGCCGCGACGATCAACGGTGACGGCCTGCTGCGCTGCCGCGCCACGGGCGTCGGCCGCCACACCCTGCTGGCCGGAATCATCCGCCTGGTGGAAGAGGCGCAGGGCTCGAAAGCGCCGGTACAGCGCCTGGCCGACAAGGTCGCGGCGATCTTCGTGCCGGTGGTGGTGGCAATCGCGCTGATCACCTTCGTCGCCTGGTGGGCGCTGGCCGGTGATTTCACGCAGGCCATGGTCAATGCGGTGGCGGTGCTGGTGATTGCCTGCCCGTGCGCGCTGGGCCTGGCGACGCCGACCGCGATCATGGTCGGTACCGGGCAGGGCGCCAAAGCCGGGGTGCTGATCCGCAACGCCGTGGCGCTGGAACTGGCGGAGAAGCTGCAGGTGCTGGTGGTGGACAAGACCGGGACGCTGACCGAGGGGCGGCCGGAGGTCACGGATGTCATAGGAGTCGGTGCCGGTGACACGGCGGTATTACTGCAACTCGCGGCGAGCCTCGAACAAGGCTCGACGCATCCGTTGGCAGCAGCGATCGTGGCGCGGGCGAAGGCGGCCGGCCTGCGGCTGGCGGCGCCAGAGAACGTGGTGACGACCGCGGGCCGGGGTTTGCAGGGCGACGTCGATGGTCGTCGCGTGCAGCTCGGTTCAGTGACATGGATGAAGGAAAAGGGCTGGTCTGCGCCTGAGGCCGACGCGCTGGCGCAGGCCGGCCGCAGCGTCGTCGCCGTGGTGGCCGACGACATCCTGGTCGGATTCATCGGCATCGCCGATCCTCTGCGTGCTACGTCGCGCGCGGCGGTGGAGCGCC
>CAIZKA010000059.1 GCA_903933395.1 uncultured beta proteobacterium
CGCATCAAGCCGGGTGCGGTCCGGATCAAGCGTCAGGATGGCAGCGAAGAGCTGATTTTTGTCGCCAGCGGCCTGCTTGAAGTGCAACCTGGTTTGATAACCGTATTGGCCGACACCGCCATTCGCGGTCACGACCTGGATGAGGCGCGGGCGCTGGAATCGCGAAAGGCCGCCTCGGAAGCGATGGCCAATCGCGCCTCCGCAATGGACTACGGGCGTGCCCAGGCCGAACTGGCCGAAGCCACCGCCCAGTTGGCTGCCATCGATCGCCTGCGCAAGCGGCGCCATTGAACCTGGATTGGCCTGCGATGTGAAAAGGGCAGCTTCGGCTGCCCTTTTCGTTTATTCCGCCGCACGGCTGGCTGGGTTCCCGGTTTGGCGTTCCGGGAAGAAAGTCGGCGCTGACGATACGGCGGCAAAACCCCCGCAGGCGCGATCAGAGCGACTTGCGCACGCTGATCACGCCACGGATCTGGCCTTCCGAATAGCCGGTGGCGCGATCATTGGGGTAGTTCTGGCTTAGCGCCGCCTTTATCCCGGGGCTTAGCTGGTCAATGGGGCCGTGGCAGCCGAGGCAAAGGGGCTGTACCGGCAGCGCCTTGACGAAGCGATACTCGTTGCCGATCTTTTCGCCCTTTTCCAGTTTCGCGGGTGGCTCGCCCGCGGCGGCGCGCTTGTCGAAATCCTCGAGCGCGGCTTTTTCCCAGGCATCGGGGATGGCCCTGGCGTCGTTACGCGCCTTGAGGCTGACCCGTTTGACCTTCCAGCCGGTCTGCTGCGAAATCTCTCCGGCCATTTTGGGCGCCATGTCCTTGCACACCGGGATCGCAGCCTCGGCGCCCGATTTCTGGATCTCGTCCTGCAGAGCGGCGATCAGTTTGGGCGGCAGGGAAGTGGCTACCTTGCGTGCTTCGACAAGCAGCGCGTCTTCCTCGGCGAGGACGGACGTCGGGCCGAACGATGCGGCCAGCACCGCGCCGACAAGCAGAATTTTCTTCATGGAAATGCCCTCACGATGATTGAGGAGGGCGATTGTGCACGGCTTATCGACGGCAGGCCAATAGAAATAATTCAGGCCCTGATCAGTCCGCGCTCAGGTCAGACGCTGCAGCCTCTTTTCGAGGCGTGCGACGTCGTCGCGCAGGTGATCGATGTCGCCTGAAAAGGCCGCGATGTCGGCCTGACGGGCAATCAAGGGTTGTTCTTCGGTGAAATACTCGGCCAGATTGGCGGCAAAATTCTGCGCGGCCTGCTGCTGCCAGGCGGCGAACTCCGTGGTGCCCTTGACGATGCGGTGGGCGGCAATGTCACCAACGATGCGCGAAAGGTCTTCCTCGGCATCCCAGCGCAGATTGCGGATGACAAAACCCAGGGCTTCGGCGAATTCGGCCGATCCCTCGATGCGCGCCGCGCGCATCACGGTGTCCTTGCCTTGCAGCGCCAGCAGGGGCGCGGCCGCCGGCAAAGCGATGGTGACTTCCAGTTCGGCGTCCGGCAGTGGTGACGACAGGCAGCCGTCGGCACCGACCAGAAAAGCCGCCTCGAAAGGCGGCAGCTTGATTTGCGCGGCATGTCCGGCGAAGGGCGCGAGCTTCTCGCGCGCCCAGGCCGCCTGCCCGAGCAGGTGGTTGATCGCTGCGAGCAGCGGCGCGGGCAGGGCTTGCATTAAAGAGTAAGCGCTTGCGTCAGATCTGCTGGATGCCGGCGATACTCCAACCGCGGCTGCCGTCGGTCGGCTTGACCAGATGCCAGGTCTCCGCAAATGAATCCGGCGCGGCATTGTCTTCGCGCAACTGGCCGGAAAAGTGCACGCTGGCGATGTGCCGGCTGCCTTCGGTGACGACTTCCAGAAGTTCCGCATTCAACTGCATGACGTCGGTTTCCTGAGGCTTGCTGCCGCGTTCCTCATACTGCATCTTGATCTCGGCAAACAGTTCAGGCGCCGTGAATTCACGAACGTCGTCCATGTCGCCCCGATCGTTGGCCGCCTGCAGACGCACGAAATTCAGCTTGGCCTGCCGGAGGAATCCCTCGACGTCGAAATCGGCCGGGATGTTGCGGGCAGCGGTGTCAGCCGCCGCAGTGCCGGCCGCCGCGGTGCCGGCGCCAACTCCCGAAGACTCGAATTGGGCGGGAGTGAAATTTGCCGGGGCATTCCCGGCGCCGGCGTACTGCATGCCGGCTTCGGGCGCCTTCTTCCTCATCAAGAGTCGCACAACGAACACCGCAGCCATGACCAGCAAAAGGATCATGACGATGCTGCCCATGCCTTCGCCCATGCCGAAATGCGAAAGCAGTGCGGCAATGCCCAGGCCGGCGGCGAGGCCGGCCAGCGGGCCGAGGAAGCGGCTCATGCCGGACGGCTTGGCGGCCGCGGCGGGAGCACCGGCGGCTGCGGGAGCGGCCGGTTTGCCGGCCTGTGTCGGGGCCGTGGGCGCCGGTGTCGCCTGACGCTGCATGCCGGCGGGTTTACCGCTGCCGAATCGCTTGGCCTCGGCATCGGAAACCATCATGCCCAGACCAAGTACGGCAGCAAAGGCGGCAATCACTAATCGCTTCATTGATTCTTTCTCCTTGTCAAAACTTGTAACCACGATGCAGCGCGACGACGCCGGCTGTCATATTAAACACTTCGACACGCTCCAGGCCGGCTTGTTCCATCATTGCCTTGAGCGCGGCCTGGTCCGGATGCATGCGGATCGATTCGGCCAGGTAGCGGTAGGACTCGGCATCTCCTGCGATCTTCCCGCCCAGCCAGGGCAGCAGCCTGAACGAATAGAGATCGTAGGCCTTCTCCAGCGGCTTCCATACTTTGGAAAATTCCAGCACCAGCAGCCGACCGCCGGGCCGCAATACGCGACGCATTTCCGTCAGCGCTCTGTCCTTGTGGGTCATGTTGCGCAGACCGAAGGCTACGGTAACGATGTCGAAGTGATTGTCGGGAAAGGGCAGC
>CAIZKA010000060.1 GCA_903933395.1 uncultured beta proteobacterium
GCCTTCCTTCAGCGTGCGCCACAGATCCTCGAAGGCCTCCACCGGCATGTCCGGATGGCGCACCAGGTTGTGCGGCTGGCCGATCAGTTCCGCTTCGGAAAAGCCGCTGATGTCCAGGAAATCCTTGTTGACGTAGTTGATTCGGCCCTGCATGTCGGTCTTGGATACGATCAGGCTCGAGTCCGACAACTGGATTTCGTTCTGGGTCACAGGCAGGTTGGTTCTCATTTGTCGGTCTCCTGACGCAGTAAAGATTTATTGTTCATTCCGGGTGGCATCAACCAATGCCATCTCCTGGGACAGCATCAGTCGTTCAATGTCGACCACGATGAGCATGCGCTCGTCGAGAGTGCATAGACCATTGATGTATTTGGTGTCGACCGTCGCGGCGAAATCCGGCGCGGGGCGGATCTGTTCCTGGCGCAGCAGGGTCACGTCGGACACGCTATCGACCACGATACCGACCACGCGCGAACCGATATTCAAAATTATCACTACGGTAAAGGGCGTGTAGTCGGCGGTGCCGACATTGAACTTGATGCGCAGATCGACAATCGGCACGATGGTGCCGCGCAGGTTGATCACGCCCTTGAGAAAGTCGGGGGCATTGGCAATCGTGGTGGGCGCCTCGTAGCCGCGAATTTCCTGCACCTTGAGGATATCGATTGCATACTCCTCCGGGCCCAGGGTGTAGAGCAGATATTCCTGGGCGTGCCCCCCGTTTTCGCTGGCGCCCTTGCCCGTCGCCGACTGTTCGTGAACCATCATTTGCTCCTTGCTCCCTCGTTCTCCGCGACTGCTTCAGGCCGCCGCGGGCAGGGCGCTTTTCGCCATCTGCACCAGCGCCGCCACATCGAGAATCAGGGCGACGTGGCCGTCGCCCATGATCGTTGCCCCGGATATGCCGGGGACTTTGCGGTAATTGGATTCCAGGCTCTTGATCACCACCTGGTGCTGGCCGACCAGAGCATCAATGAACAGCGCGGCCTTCACGCCGTCGGCTTCGATCACCACCATGATTCCCTCATCAAGCCGCGTCCTGGCGCCCGGAATCCCGAAGACTTCGAACAGGGCCACCACCGGCAGGAATTCGCCGCGCACCTGGATCAGGCGCTCGACCCCCGAGACGCTCCTGATCATTCCGCGCTCGACCTGCAGCGACTCGATGACATAGCCGAGCGGGATGATGTAGGTTTCCTTGCCGGCGGCGACCGACATGCCGTCGAGGATCGCCAGGGTCAGCGGCAGGCGCACGGTCATGCGGGTGCCGATGCCGGTCATCGACTCGATCTCGACCCGTCCGCCCATGGCGCTGATGTTGCGCTTGACCACATCCATGCCGACGCCGCGCCCGGAGACTTCGGTGACTGCGTCCGCCGTGGAAAATCCGGCTTCAAAAATCAACAGCCAGACCTCGCCGTCGGTCATCTGGTCATGGACCGACAGACCCTTTTCGCGCGCCTTGGCGAGAATTTTCTGGCGATTGAGTCCGGCGCCGTCGTCACCCACCTCGATGACGATGCTGCCGCCCTGGTGCGAGGCCTTGAGCGTAATCGTGCCGGTCGGCGACTTGCCCCTGGCGATGCGGTCCTCGGGCATTTCAACGCCGTGATCGAGGCTGTTGCGTACCAGATGCGTCAGCGGGTCGCTGATGCGTTCGATCAGGCTCTTGTCGAGTTCGGTGCCTTCGCCGATGGTCTTGAGTTCGATCTGCTTGCCCAGTTTCTGCGCCAGATCGCGCACCACGCGCGGAAAGCGCGAGAACACCACCGATATCGGCATCATGCGGATCGACATCACCGATTCCTGCATGTCGCGCGTGTTGCGCTCCAACTGGGCCACGCTGTTGTGCAGTCGCTCGAATTCCACCGGATCGAGCGTGGAGGCCGACTGCGCCAGCATGGCCTGGGTAATCACCAGTTCGCCGATCAGGTTGATCAGTTGATCGACCTTGTCGACATCGACGCGGATCGAGGTTTCCCCGACCGCGGCCGGCCGTGACGTGGCACGTCTGTCC
>CAIZKA010000061.1 GCA_903933395.1 uncultured beta proteobacterium
GACGGCGGCATCCTGGCCAAGCAGGGTGGCGAAGGTGGCGCCAAGGCTCGCGCCGGTCTCATTGCTGTATTCGGGGGCAACGATGATCTTTTGATTCTCGAAGGTGCTTTCGAGGGTGACGCCGCCAGGGCCAGGGCGGACGGCGAGGTTGCTTTTCTGGGTGGGAGCAGCACCAAGATCAGGCAGCTCGGCGCTACTGGGTGCTGCGTCAGACCGGGCATTGGAAGCGCATATCACGACCAATATAGCCAGTAGCGAGCGTGCCTTCATTTGGACAATCCTTTCCGGTTAGCAGCCGAACCACATCAATGGGGTGACTGACTACTAGCCTATCTGCCAATGCGCGCGCGAATCTAAGCAAATCTAAGCGCGAGGCAAAAAAGGAACGGGTTCAGGGTCAATGGCGCAAAACTCGCCTTAGCGCCGGTGGCCTCACCCGGCCACAACGACGGCCGTGCTAACTTGTCCCTGTGGTTGCCAGTGCGCGCGCCCTCGATCGACCAACTGTTCATAATTGGGAACTCTGCATAATGGCCGGTTGCCGACTCAGCCCAATCATTTCTCAGTGATGGCTCTCGCTGCATTGGAGCCGATCAGGTGAGAAGATAGGGCGCCGATCCAATGGCCGGGTCCGGGCCGCCACGTGAATCAGGCTCTACCCGCTGGAACGGCAGGTTCACTCCTGACACCGGCCGCTCAAATTCCATACCGTCGGCATCGTCAATGGCTCCAACCGCTGCATTGCAGTCCCTCAGGCAGTGCGCGCTGAGTGTCTGGAACGGAGCAGGTACGCTGGTCGCCCCACGTAGATTCTCCGCCGGTAAGCAGTCATCCGGAAAATATTTTATAAAAATGGGGCCGGGGTCTGCGGGGCTACTCAGCACATGGGCCGATGTGATCCACGATACAGGGCCGGGGGGGGTACCCCGGTCACGGATTTACTCGCTGTCCACCGCCTCACCGTCAGGATGCTCATGCTCGTACACCGCTGCCGCACCGACCTCGCGCAGGAAGTCGTCAAACTTTGCCTTTACGGTGACATCGATCTGGATCGGAGCCTTTCCCCAGCCGCGATCTAGTAGCGCCTGTGCTGCCGCGACACGCGCTGCTGGGGGCGCTTTCTCGTCCTCGACCATCTTCCCCAGCAGGTTGATAGCGGACTCGGTGTACTGCCGCGCCAGCGTCGTGACCATCGGCCCACCCTTCCTCCCCTTGTTCGGCAGCTGACTGCCCGGCAGCAGCCGGCCATTCTGGCCGCGCTCGACGAGGCGGTTGGACCTTCGATGCTCGATGGCCTCTGGGGTCAGGCGAGGGTCGTCAGCGGGGAGCGGTGGGGCGCTGGCGACGACGGAGGTGGTCTTGGGGGTGTCGGAGGTATCCATGTGGGGCAGGATACCGGGCGCACCAGCATTCGCGCTGGCGTCGAATGAGCATCACCCGATCCCCCATCAGGTCTACAAAACGTCTACATACCGAGCGACAGAAACAAAAAAACCGCCCGAAGGCGGTTTGATCGGTGTTGCAACTTATTGATTTCCTACCGTATTCTGGTAGGCGCGATTGGACTCGAACCAACGACCCCCACCATGTCAAGGTGGTGCTCTAACCAGCTGAGCTACGC
The DNA here is from genome assembly GCA_903933395.1 of uncultured beta proteobacterium. Classification (GTDB taxonomy): domain Bacteria; phylum Pseudomonadota; class Gammaproteobacteria; order Burkholderiales; family Rhodocyclaceae; genus Sulfuritalea. The sequence goes on from CAIZKA010000061.1 coordinate 1,622, forward strand.
GCCTGCTGCCTGCAAAAGAGGGGCGAATTTTACCCGAATCAGGCCTTCGGTCAAACAGTTTTCCCGATTACCTGGCGCGCCTGGGTCATGGCCATCTGCTCCATCACCTCAAGCGCAGCGGCATCAAATGCCGGCGTCGCTGGGGTTGCGCAGCAGGTCCCGCAGCATCTCGCTCATCGGGATCTGCAGATTGACGTTGTTGGGCAGAATCGGCGACATGAACCACTTGTTGTAGAGCTTCTCCAGTTCGCCGCTTTTCATCATTCCGACGATGGTGTCATCCACCAGCTTCTTGAATTCCGGATCATCCCTGCGCATGCCGATGCCATAAGGCTCGAAACCGAAGTTTTCCTCCAGCAGCTTCAACTTGCCGGCATCGGGCGAGTTCGCCAGCAATCCCGCAATGATCGGCTCGTCCAGCACGAAGGCATCCGCCTGCCGCGACACCACCATGGCAAATGATTCCGAGTGCTTCGACGCGGTCTTGGCACGTGCCGCCGGGAGGTTACGGGCGGCCAGCACGGTTTTGACAAGACGCTCGGTGGTGGTGCCCGAGGTCGTCACCACCACCTTGCCCGACAGGTCGGCGTTCCGCTCGATGCCGGAATCCTTGCGCACCAGCGCCTTTACGCCGGAGACGAAGGTCGCGACGCTGAACCCGATCCGCTGCTGGCGGATTTTCGTGTTCGTCGTCGAACCGCATTCGAGATCGACCGTACCCGTCATAAGCATCAGGATGCGGGAAAAACTGGTCGTCGGCACCTGCACCACCTTCAGGGTCGGCATCCCGAGCTTCTCGCGGACGGCGCCGACGATCCGCTCGCAGATGTCCGCCGAATAACCCACCACCTCGTCGCCGATCATGTAGGAAAACGGGATCGAGGCTTCGCGATGGGCGATATAGATCGCGCCGTTTTCGCGGATCCTGTCGAGCGTCGGCGTGGTAATGCCCTGTGCCTGCGCCACCGGCAGCGCGGCCGCCAGCGCGAGCATGACAGGAAGCAGTCGCCACCAGGCGATGAGTTTCATATTTCGCCCTTTTTCTTGGCCGTTGCGGCGGCGCCTGCCGGTCGCGCCGTCTCGCGCGCAATCAGCCACAGGTCACCGACCTTGACCCACTTGAGTTCCTTGAGCGTGACGTCGCTGTAACTGTCGGAACTGTAGTGCTGCTCGAATTCGGCGAGCAGTATGTCGGTACCGGCCTCCTTCAGTTTCAGGCTCCTGACCTCGACCTGAACCTGCTTCGGCGCCGCGAGGCGCTGCTCCCGCTGCTTCGCCCAGTTGGCGCGGCTGGAACCGTCGGCGGGCTCGAAGGACGGAGCATAGAAACCGGCATAGAGGCTGAAGGATTTGGCCGACCACGCGGCGGCCCAGGCCGCGACGCGCTCTTGCAGGATCTCCTGCTGTGTTTGCGGTTTCGCGGCGGGCGGTGCCGGTTTGGGTGGTGCCGGCTCGGTCACCGGTTTGGCCGCATCCAGATTGGCCAGCGCACGCGCGTCCAGCGCTGCGAAATCGACCAGATAGGTCCTGGGCGCTTCCGGCGGGCAGATCTCGGATTCGACCATCGGCGCCATTTCACTGGCATCCGGCGTTTCCTGCTCGTCGATCCGCTTCAGGCCGAGATACTCCAGCAGGCGCCCCATTCCGGCCTGGGTGCGCAGGTAGGCCTGATCGATGTCGACATCGGCATTGACGGCGGTACGGCGGGCCGTGAGCAGTTCGTTCTCGGTATCCAGCAAATCGAGCAGCGAGCGCTGGCCGATGTTGAACTGGGCCTTGTAGGCATCGCGCGTCTTTTCGATCGCGGTGACCTGAAGATCGATGCTCGAGCGCTGGGCTTGCAGCCGCTTCACTTCGTTGTAGGCGATCGACAGGGTCTGGCGGATGTCGCGGCAGGCCTTGTCGCGCAGGTCCAGCGCCTGGTTCTTGCGTTCGGCAAAAACCACCTGCCGCGCGACATCCGCACCGCCGTTGAACAGGTTGTAATTAAGGACCACTTCCGCGATATTGTTGTTGCGCGAGCCGATCACTCCATCGACGTTTTCGGCGCGATCGTTGCGCAGGCGCAGTTCAACCCTGGGATGAAAGGCGCTGCGGCGCAGTTCGAATTCGTACTGTGCGGCTTCGACGTTCTCGACGGCAGCGCGCAGCGTTGGATTCTGCTTGAACGCCGCCTTGAGCGCATCCGCTTCGCTGGCCGGATAGCCCCGCTCCAGGCGCGCCGGACCGAACATCACGGACGGCGCCTGCTCGCCGACCAGGCGCAGGTAGCGCGCCATGACATCGTGCAGGTTGGCTGTCTCGGTATTCAGGTTCAGTTCCGCCAGTGCCAGGCGGCCCGCGGCGTGCTCCACGTCCACTCGGCGCCCCGCCCCCGACTGCGCGCGGCGCAGCAGCAGTTCGTAGCTGGAACGATGTTCGATGTAGTTGGCCTCGGCAAGCAAGGTCAGTTGACGATAGCGGATGACGTCGTAGTAGGCGCGGGCCGCCTCCAGCGCAGCGCTTTCCGCGGCATCGAGCAGCTCGAAATAGCGGGTCAGGCGCGCCTTGTCGAGGCGCTTGACGTCGTTCGACGTGGCGAAACCGTCATACACCATCTGGTTGAGTGTCAGCGCATAGCCGCTGCGGGTGTAGTCGCGCTGGGGGGATCCGGGCAGCTTGAGGTGCTCCCTGCCGGTACCGCCGGTGTAATCGACACGCGGGAAGAAACCGGCCCGCGCCACATCGACATCGCCCCCCGCCGCCTTGAACGCATGCCATTTCGCCAGCACTTCCGGGTTGGTCAGCACCACCTTCTGCGCCACTTCCTTCAGCGTCAGATGGGCGTCGGCAAACGCTTCGCCACCCCACAGGCAAAGCAGCACGACTCCCGACAGAATCAGGCGCGCCAAATTCATTCCGCTATTCGTGTTCCGTAGTGACTATAACTGCTTGAATAATGTAATTTTTTGCATGCCAACTGCGAACGCGCGATTATAGCCGGTAATCCCGCCAAGCTCTGCCTATCGGGCATCTGCAGCAGGGCAATCGCATGAATCTTATACAAGACCGAGAAGCTGAGCGCGATAGGTGTCGGAGGTGGCGGCGATGAGGCGGCGGACCTTGAGCCCGCCCTTGCGCTTGACCGGGGCGAGGCGAATGAGGTTCAAGGCAATATGAC
>CAIZKA010000062.1 GCA_903933395.1 uncultured beta proteobacterium
CGATCGTTGATGGTCAGAAACTGATTGACCTCGACATCGAATCAGCCAACAAGGAACAGCGCAAGAGCAACATCTACAAGGCCGTCATCACCCGCATCGAGCCCAGTCTCGAAGCCGCCTTCGTGGACTATGGCGCCGAGCGTCACGGCTTCCTGCCGTTCAAGGAAATTTCCCGCAACTATTTCAAGCCGGGTGTCGACGCCGGCAAGGCGCGCATCCAGGACGTCCTCAGCAATGGTCAGGAACTCATCGTCCAGGTCGAGAAGGACGAGCGCGGCAACAAGGGCGCGGCGCTGACCACCTACGTTTCGCTGGCCGGCCGCTACCTCGTGCTGATGCCCAACAATCCTCGCGGCGGCGGCGTTTCGCGCCGTGTCGAAGGCGACGACCGCCAGGAACTGCGCGATGTCATGGACCAACTGGTCGTGCCGCCGGGTACCAGCCTGATCGCCCGTACCGCGGGCATCGGCCGCGGGCTCGAAGAACTGCAGTGGGACCTGAACTACCTGCAACAGTTGTGGACCGCCATCGACGGCGCGGCCAAGGCGCAGAACGGCGCCTTCCTGATCTACCAGGAATCAAGCCTGGTGATTCGCGCCATCCGCGACTACTTCCACGCCGAGATCGGCGAAATCCTGATCGACACCGACGACATCTTCGAACAGGCGCAGCAGTTCATGGCGCACGTGATGCCGGGCACGGTGAATCGCGTCAAGCGCTACCACGACGACGTGCCGCTGTTCTCGCGCTTCCAGATCGAACACCAGATCGAATCTGCCTATTCGCGTCAGGTCACCCTGCCCTCGGGCGGCGCCATCGTCATCGACCACACCGAGGCCCTGGTCTCGGTCGACGTCAACTCGGGCCGCGCCACCAAGGGCAGCGACATCGAGGAAACGGCGCTGCGCACCAACTGCGAAGCCGCCGACGAAATCGCCCGCCAGCTGCGCCTGCGCGACCTCGGCGGTTTGATCGTGATCGACTTCATCGACATGGAATCGACCAAGAACCAGCGCGAAGTCGAAAACCGCCTGCGCGATGCGCTGCATTTCGACCGCGCCCGCGTCCAGACCGGCAAGATCAGTCGCTTCGGCCTGCTCGAACTGTCGCGCCAGCGCCTGCGTCCGGCGCTTGCCGAAACCAGCTACATCACCTGCCCGCGCTGCACCGGCACCGGCCACATCCGCAGCACCGAATCCGCCGCGCTGCACATCCTGCGCATCCTCGAAGAGGAAGCCATGAAGGAAAACACCGGCGCCCTGCACTGCCAGGTTCCGGTTGATGTCGGCACCTTCCTGCTCAACGAAAAGCGCGTCGATATTTCGCGCATCGAAGTGCGCCACCGCGTCAATCTGGTCATCGTTCCCAATCGTCACCTGGAAACGCCGGCCCACGAAATAGTGCGCCTGCGCCACGACCAGCTTAATGCCGAGGGCATCGCCCTGGCCAGCTACCAGATGGCCGAAAAACCCGTCGAAGAGGCCTACCAGACGCCGTCTGCGGCCGACGCGAAACCTGCCAGGATCGAAGCTGCGGTGAAGGGCATCACGCCCGACTCGCCGGCGCCGATCGTCGAACACAAGGCCGTCGCGCCCGCCCCTGCCGCAGCCGCAAACGAAGGCGGCTTCTTCGACAAGATCGTCTCTTTCTTCATGGGCGGCAAAAAGGCCGAAACGCCGGTCGCCACGGAAGAAAAGACCGACAGGCCGCCGCGCCGCGACAACGGTCGCGACCGCGACCGCAACCGCGACGGCGGCCGCGGCGGACGCGATCGCAACAATCGCCGTGACGGCCGCGACACCCGCGAAGGCGGCGAACGCAAAGACCGCAGCGAGCAGCCTCCGCGTCCCCAGGCAAAACGTGACGAGCCGCAGGGCGAAGCACGCAAACCGCGGGAGCCCCGCGAGCCGCGCGAGCCAAAAGAAGCCCGCGAACCCAGGGAGCCGCGCGAGCCCAAGGAAGTCCGCGAACCACGTCCTCCACGCGAACCCCGTGAGCCGCGTCCGCCGCGCGCCGATGCCAATGCCGCGCAAAACGGCGTGTCACCGGCGCCGACTCCGGGCAACGAGGGCAGCGAGAACGGCGAAGCCCGCAGCGGACGCCGCAGTCGCGGTCGCGGTCGCGGCCGCGGCCGAAGTGAGGAAGGCAGCACGACGGAAGGCGCAGCCCCCGACGCCGTTGTCGCCACGGTAGCCGATTTCGCGGCCGCTCCCGAGTTTGTTGCACAGAGCGTCGGCGCCGATATCGCCGCGATGCCCGACGCAATCGTGCCGGCAGCCGCCCCGGTCGCAGAGGAACGCTTCGCGGAACCGGCCCCGGTCGCCGCACCGGAGGCTGCAGCACCCGCCCCTGCTGCACCCGCCCCTGCTGCAGCCGTTACCCCGGCAGCCACCTTTGAACCGGCCGTCGCAACGCCGGTGGCAGCCGAGCCGGCGCCCCAGCCTGCAGCCGTCCCCGAAGTCGTGGTCGTCACAGCACCGGCGCCTGCCGCCGATCCCATCATCGTGCCGCCGGCTCCATTGCCCGCTCCGGTCGATGTCAAGGAAACCCTGCAGCAGGTCGGTCTGGTGATGATAGAAACCAGCCACGCCGCACCGGCCGTGGATAGCTTCGCACAGGCACAACCGCTCGGCCGCAAGCCGAGACCGGCGCCGGTGATCGCCAGCGAACCGCTGCAGATGGTGGAAACCAAGCACGAATAATGTGCTCGATTCCTGCGGACGCGGGACTGAAAGTGAAGTGAAAACGGGCGCCTTCGGGCGCCCGTTTTTTTATCTCGTCGTGCCCAGCCGCAGCAACAGCTGATGCACCGAGTCCTCGACCAGGTCGAGCACCTGCTCGAAGCCATCCGTCCCGCCGTAGTAGGGATCGGGCACCTCGTCTTCCTCGAAACGCTCGCTGAACTCCAGCAGCAAGGCGAGCTTGTCGTGATACAAGGGCGGACAGGCGCGCTGCAACCATTCCAGATGGTCGCGCCCCATCGCGATC
>CAIZKA010000063.1 GCA_903933395.1 uncultured beta proteobacterium
GCCGGCCGCCGCCGTCAGCGCGGCCAGGCTGATGTCATCGGAATAGGCGAAGGCGGTCTTCTCGCCCGACAGCGCACGCACGCCGACGCCCTGTTCGATGTTGAAGCTGCCCGATTTGACGATGCCTTCTTCCAGGCTCCAAGCCTCGGAACGGGCGTACTGGAAATACAGGTCGGCATAATCGACGTGGTTGCCGAACAACTGGCCGAAGACGCGGTCGAGCTGATGAGGCGCCAGGCCGTGGGGCTTGAGCAGGATCAGTTCGGCGATTTCGAAGTGGGGGATGGGGCTGGCGGGAGCGTTCATGGCTGTCCTTGAGAAATGATACCGAAAACCGTTTTGGCCACAGAGATCACAGAGATCACAGAGATCACAGAGATCACAGAGATCACAGAGATCACAGAGATCACAGAGAGAAAACCGCGGCGAGCCTGGCCGTTCTCTGTGTCCTCTGTGATCTCTGTGGCTGACTGGTTTTGAAGATCGTCACAGTATGCGGTGTTTCAGGGCCGGCAGGCTGCTTCTGGTGTCGACCAGCCGTTGCGGATCTAGTTCGGCAAGCACCACGCCTTCACCCTTGTCCATGCGCGCCAGCACCTCGCCCCAGGGATCGATGACCATGCTGTTGCCATGGGTCATGCGTCCGTTCGGGTGGCGGCCGCCCTGTGCCGCAGCCAGGACGTAGCACTGGTTCTCCACGGCACGGGCGCGCAGCAGCAGTTCCCAGTGGGCGCGGCCGGTGGTTTCGGTGAAGGCGGCGGGCAGCACCAGCAGGTTGAGTTCACCCAGAGCGCGGAAAAGTTCCGGAAAGCGCAGGTCGTAGCAGATCGCGACGCCGACGCGGCCGAGCGGTGAATCGAAGGCGACGACCTGGTCTCCGCGCTCAATGGTGGCGGCCTCGTCGTAGGCTTCCTCGCCCTTCCTGAAGCCGAACAGGTGGATCTTGTCGTAGCGGCAGACACGCTTGCCCTGCGCATCGAATACCAGGCAGCTGTTGCGCAGCTTGCCCGGGTCCTGCGCCAGCAGCGGTATCGAACCGCCGACCAGCCAGATTCCGTGGCGGCGGGCGGTGGCGGCAAGAAAGTCCTGGATCGGACCCGCACCGTCGGCCTCGCGCGCGGCGAGCCGGTCGGCGTCCGTGGCGCCGATCAGTGGAAAGTACTCGGGCAGGGCGACTAGTTGCGCGCCGGCGGCGGCGGCTTCGGCGATCAGGCGGCCTGCGGTTGCCAGGTTGGGGGCGACGTCAGGTCCGGAAATCATCTGCACGGCGGCAAGCTTCATCTGCTGTCCTGTGCCGCTTTTGCCGGCGGCTGCCCGATCTTTTCCACCTTCGGGTCGGCCCAGCTTCCGGTCACGGCGTATTCGAAGGCGAATGCCTGATCGAGGGGGTCCTGCAGTAGCTTCTGTGCCGCCCACACGACCGCGCCCGCCACCGGATTGGCAATCATGGCGCCGAGGGCAACGGTATTGCCCACGGCAGGCTGCACGCGGACCTTGAGGTTTTGTGTTTCGGCCGCCAGATCGACCGATCCGCTCATCAGGACTTTCGCCGCCGGCCCCTGTATCTGCAGGTCTTTGGTATCCATGATGCCGCGGCCCACGGCAAACTGGCCGCCGATGCTGTCGAAGGCAAAACCATCGCTGAAGACATCGCGGAAATCGAGCGTAAGGCGGCGCGGCAGGGATTGCAGGCTGAGCACCCCGAGCAGGCGGCCGACACCGGGTTCGAGCTTGACGAACTGTCCGTTCGACGCATCAAGCTTGAGGCTGCCGGCAAGCGTCGGATAGCCAACTGTGAACGGCGAGCCGTTCCAGGACAGGTTGCCGGAAAGGTTGGCGCTGCCGCGCCGCACCGTATCCGGGTAGCCGAAGCGCGCCAGGAGCTTCTCGATGCTCTTGGCATCGACCTTGAATTCGATGCGGGTATCCGGTTCGGTGGCGCTGAGTCGCCAGCGGCCGGTGACCTCCACCACGCCGTCGTCGTTCTTCGCGTCAACCCTGGCGTTCCAGTAACCGTCGCGATTTTCTGCCGCGATATGAACCGTGCCCAGCGGCCTTTCCTTGAACAGAAACTGGTCGACCGTGAGGTCGAGGGCGGGAAACCGGTCGATGAATTCGCTGGTCTTGGCCTGCAGTACCGCGGGCGTCGCGGCCGATTCCGGAATCGAGAACTGGCCTATGTGGCCGGTCAGCTTGCCGCTGCCGGCGCTGTCCCATTCGAAGTTGCCGGACAGTTCGCGGCTCTTCAGGTCGAAGCGGGTGCTGCTGGTACCCGGCGCGTGGCTGCCGCTGGCGCGCATGTCGTGAAAGCTCCGGTCGCGCACCGCCAGTTCGGCGGTGCGCACATCGAACAGCAGCGCGGGCAGGGTCGGCAGCAGTGGCCCGCTTTGCTCGTTGGCGCTGGCCTGGCTCGGCCAGAAGTTGCGCCAGGCATCTAAATCGATGCGCGGCAGATCGACGGCGACGAGCAGGCCGCGTTCCGGCAGGGCCGGGGTGACGTCGCCCATGGCTATCAGGCCGCGCGTGATGACCGGCTGATCGCCGTCGAGCCGGCGCACCAGTTGCAAGCGCCAGGCGCTGCCGATGCCGACGTCTAGCCTGTCCTGTGCCGGGCCGGGCGCCACTATATGGGCGGCAGCGGGCGCTTTTGCCGCCGCGCCGCGCCCGCCGGTGCGCACAACATCGGCGCCGGCTCCGCTGCGTGCCGCGGCATCGGGCAGCAGCTTGCGTTCGAAACTGAAGGGCATCGCATCCGCGGCTGATTTGTTGAAAGGTTCGGGCAGGCTGGACGAAAGCCCGACCAGGTTCGAGCTCAGCTTGATGTCAGCCGATTTCTTCCGGATGCGTACGCCGCCGGTCCATTTCACGCTGCCCGCCAGGTGGTCCAGTACGGCAGTGTCCGGCAGTTGCTGACGCAGCGCCGCGACGCTGTAGTCGCCGGAGGCGCTGAGCTGGACCACGCCGTCGCCCGCCGTCTTGACGTCGACGCTGAGCGGATTCCCCAGCAAGAGGCCGCGCAGGCCACGCGCCTCGATCTGGTCGGCGGTGAGGTGCAGAGCCCCGCGCACATCGGTGATCGGCGGAAAATTACTCGATACCGTCAGGCGGTTGGCGTCGATGCGAAAATTGCCGTCGACCCGTGTGCTGCCCACCTTGCCCAGGGGCAGGCTGAGCTTGAGGTCGAGCTCGCCATTGCCCTCGGCCTGCATGTCCCTGGTGAAATGGTCGATGCGCTCGCCCAGCGGGCTCGCCTCGAGGAAGCGCAGAAAACCCGATGTCGCCCCCGCGGCAATTCCGCTGACGGCGAGCAGTTGCTCGGGTTTTTCGAGATCGGCAATCTCGGCGCGGACCCCGCGCAGATCGACGCCGAAGATTTTTCCGCTCTTGCCCGTGATCAGCATGCGCTGGCCCGTGAACAGCAATTCGCCCTCGATGTCGGTGATTTCCGGCCAGTCCTCGGCATAGCGCAGGTTGGCCTGGTGGAACTTGCCGCGCACTTCGAAGATGCCATCCTTGCCGTCGCGGAAGGGGAAGCGGCGCAAGTCGCCGCGCAGCTTGAGCGTCGTGTCCATGGCCTTGCCGCCGCTGATGGACTTGCGCAGCCAGTCGCGTATATTGTTGCCCACCGCCAGCGGCATGTAGCGCCAGGCGGCATAACCATTGCCGCGCGTCAGGCGGGCGTCGAGATCGAGCGCGCCGGGCCCTTCGGGTAGCGCCCGCCAGCTGCCTTTGGCGTCGCCGGCGGCATCTTTGTTGTGGAAGGTGGCCTCGTTCAGCGTCACCTGCAAGCCGTCGTCAGCGGATTTCCAGCCAAGGTCGGCAGCAAAGGCTTCCATTTCCAGCGTCGGATCGGCAAACACCGTCGGCAACTGGAATGACGCGTGCTGCCCGTTGAACTGTATGCCGCCGCTCCTTTCATTGCCGTCGATGCTGCCGTTGATCCCGGACATCCCCGGCACGGGCCCCAGAGCGGTGAGCCCGAGGCCCTCGAAGCGGCTCTTGATCGTCCATGTTTTCGGTGCCCCGTGAGCTTCGGGCGTCCCTTTCCAGTCGAGTTTCAGGTCATAGACACGGCCGTGCGGCGCGTGCCGGATCAGGCTGGTGCGGGTTGCATTGTCCAGCGGCAGATGAGCGGCGAGATCGGCCATCGCGGAGAGATCGAGACCGTTGGCGCTGGCCCTGCCTTGCGGTGGACGGTTGGCCGTTGCTCCCTGCCAGGCCAGTGTCAAGTCTATCGGGGGCAGGGAGACGCCACTCCGGGTCGCCAGCGTCAGATGTTTGAATTCCGCTTCAAAGCCGCCTTCAAGGCGGCGCCCGGTGACACGGCCTTCGAGCCGCACCAGGTCCAGTTCAGGTACGTCGTGGCGCAGTTGCAGGCGGACGTCGGCCAGGCGGACATCGGCGGTCGTCGTCAGTAGCTGCTTGTTGGCAAATCCCAGCCACAGCCTCAGGGCGCCGCTGCCTTGCGGCAAGGTCACCGGATAATCGACCCAGCTACGCCAGGCGGCCAGGTCGGCATAGTCCAGCTCGGCATAGGCCTCGCCCTTCCAGTCCTCGAGTTCGTCCAGGTCGCGTCCCTTGAAGTCGCCGCGGATGTCGATGCGCGCCGCGAGCTGGCGCGGCGGATCTGCGGTAAAGCCGAAGCGGTGCCGGCGGAAGCCGTTGTCGAGCTGAAAATTCAGGTGCTTCAATTCCAGTGGCGGGGCCTTGCGCAACTCGTCCTGCCAAGTGACGGTGGCATCGCGAATGATGACCCGGTCCTGCGCCAGCAGCCAATCGGTAAAGTCATCTTCGGTGGTCTGCTGGGGCGTGATTTCCAGCCCGGCGGCAAAAAGCCGCCCCGCGCGGTCGCGCCGCAGCAGCAGCGTCGGGGAGTTGAGCTCCAGGCGCGTCAGGCGCAGCTGGAAGTGCCACAGAGAAGTCCAGGACAATTCGGCATCGACCGCATCGAATCCCAGCGCGGGGCGGCCCCGGGTGTCGCGAATCTCGAATCCTTCGAGCGTCAGTGCAGGATGCAGGCCGGCCCAACCTGCCTCGATCCGGCGAATGCCGACCGGGCGATTGATCGCCGTGCCGATCATCTGCTCGATGTCGCCGCGGTAGTTTTCGATCTGGGGCAGGATGGCGTAGCGCAGGGCCAGCAGCAGCAAGGCGAAGGCGAAATAACCCAGCGTGGCCGCCCAGACGAGCGCGCGCAACAAAACGCCGAGCCGGGGATGGGCTCGCGGCAGCAGGCGCAGACGGGAAAACAACCGGGAAATAATGGAGGTAGCGCCTCGTAGGGGGTGCGCCGTGGCCCACGTTAAAATGGGCGGATCAAGCGCTCAAGTAATAAATTCTAACCCATGCCCTCCCTCGCCGATATCGTCGCAGCTTCGCCTTACCTTGAGCGCCTGCTGGCCGCCAAACCGTTGCTGGCAGCCGAGGTCGAGGCCGCTCTGGAACAGACGGTTACCCGGGAAGACCTGTCGGCATGGCTTGCCGCGCAGCCCTCCGGAGAAAACGATCTCAAGCCGGTGTTGCGCCGGCTCAAGCAGCGCGCCTATGCCCGCATCGCCACGCGCGACCTGGGCGGTCTGGCGCCGCTGGCGGAAGTGACCGAATGCATGACCCTGATCGCCGAGCTGGCCGTGCGCACGGCGGTGGACGTCCTCGGCCGCGGTCTGGTCGAGCGCTATGGCACGCCGCGCGGCGCCGGTGAGGGAAATTCGGGCCGCCCCCAGGAGCTGATCGTGATCGGCATGGGCAAGCTCGGCGGGCGCGAGTTGAACGTCTCATCGGACATCGACCTGATTTTCGTCTATCCCGAGGATGGCGAGACGGACGGAGCGCGCCCGATATCCAACTTCGAATTCTTTACCCGGCTCGGGCGCGGCCTGATCAACGCCATTGCCGAGGTGACCGGCGACGGCCAGGTATTTCGCGTCGACATGCGCCTGCGACCCAATGGCGATTCCGGGCCGCTGGTGTGTTCCTTCGAGATGCTGGAGAACTACTTCATCACCCAGGGCAGGGAGTGGGAGCGCTATGCCTGGATCAAGGCGCGAGCGCTGACCGGCAGCCGCCACGACGAGCTGGAAAAGATCCGGCATCCCTTTGTCTTCCGCAAGTATTTCGATTTCGGCGCCATCAACGCGATGCGCGAGCTGCATGCCCAGATCCGGCGCGAAGTGGCGAAGAAGGACATGGCCGACAACGTCAAGCTCGGCCCCGGCGGCATCCGTGAGATCGAATTCATCGCCCAGGTGTTTCAGCTGATCCGCGGCGGGCGCGACACGCCGCTGCAGGTCAAGCCGACGCAGTCGGTGCTGAAGCTCCTGGCCGAGCGCGGTACTCTGGGCCCGGACGCCGCCGCGGAGCTGGCCTCGGCCTATGTCTTCCTGCGCCGCCTCGAGCATCGCCTGCAATATCTCGACGATGCCCAGACGCACAGCCTGCCGACGGACGGCGAAGACCGGCAGCGCGTGGCGCGGGCCATGGGCTTCGCCAGCTTCGAGGCCCTGCTGGAAGAGCTCGACGACCACCGCGCCACGGTCTCGCGCCATTTCGAACTGGTCTTCGCCGACCCGAACCACGGCGAGCATGCCCTGGCCGGGCTCTGGCAGGATGCCGGCGGCGAAGCGCAGGAAGACCGCTTCGAACAGCTCGGCTACCGCAACCCGCCGGCCGCTGCGCAACGCCTCGCGGCATTGCGCAGCGGGCCGCTCTACCAGCAGATGTCGCAGGAGATTCGCGTCCGCTTCGATGCCCTCGTGCCACGCCTGGTCGAAGCCGCAGCGGCGCTGTCGAACCCGGATGAAACCCTGTCGCGCGGCGTCGACCTGCTCGAGTCGATTTCGCGGCGCGCGGCCTACCTGGCGTTGTTGCAGCAGTACCCGCAGGCGCTGCAGAAGGTCGCGCAACTGCTCGGCAGTTCGAGCTGGGCGGCGGCCTACCTGCAGCGCCACCCGATCCTGCTCGACGAACTGCTCGACCCGCGTCTGCTCGACGCATTGTCCGACTGGGCGGCTTTCCGCGTCCAGCTGACGGCCAGGCTGGAGGAGCTGGAGCCCGATACCGAGCGGCAGATGGACACCCTGCGCGAACTGCACCACGCCCAGGTGTTCCGCCTGCTGACGCAGGACGTCGCCGGCCTGCTGACGGTGGAGAAGCTCGCCGACCACCTTTCCGAACTGGCCGACATCCTGCTCGATGCCGCCATACAGCGCGCCTGGCTGAAAATGCCCAAGCGCCATCGCGACCAGCCGAAGTTCGCCGTCATCAGCTACGGCAAGCTCGGCGGCAAGGAACTCGGCTACGCTTCCGATCTCGACCTGGTCTTCCTCTTCGACGATCCGGCGCCCGAGGCCGGCGAAAACTACGGTCGGCTCGGCACCCGGCTCAATACCTGGCTGTCGGCGCAGACGGCGGCCGGACAGTTGTTCGAAACCGACCTGAGGCTGCGGCCGAACGGCGATTCCGGCCTGGTCGTCACTTCCATGGAAGCCTTCCGCAAATACCAGCTCGAATCGGCCTGGGTCTGGGAACACCAGGCCCTGACCCGCGCCCGTTTTTCCGCCGGCGACCGCGCGGTGGGCGACGCCTTCGAGCGCATCCGCTGCGAAGTGCTGCGGCAGAAGCGCGACCTCGCCTCGTTGCGCGACGAAGTCCTGGCGATGCGGCAGAAGATGGTCGACGCCCACGGCACCAGGGGCGACTTGCGCGAAACCGTGTTCGACCTCAAGCACGATCCGGGTGGCCTGGTCGACGTCGAATTCGTCGTCCAGTACCTGGTGCTCGGCTATTCGCACCGGCATGCCGAACTGACCGGCAACCTGGGCAACATCGCGCTGCTGAAAATCGCCGCCGGCCTCGGCCTGATTCCGCCGGACCTGGCGGAAACCGTGCGCAACGCCTACCGCGACTACCGCCGCATGCAGCATGAACTGCGCCTGAACACCGCGCGCGCGCGGGTGGAGCCGGATCTGGTGCAGCAGCGCGTCGACGCCGTGCGCGAGTTGTGGCGCCTGGTGTTTGCCGTTCCCTGATCCGCTGTCGGATGTTTATCGTCTTCCTGGAGTGATTCATGCCCGTCAACTACGCCACACCCGCCCCCGAAGCCCTGTTCCCCGTCGCCGGCGTGCGCCTCGGCACCGCCGAGGCCGGCATCCGCAAGAAGGACAGGCGCGACCTGACGCTGATCGAGTTCGCGCCCGGCAGCCGCGCTGCCGGCGTATTCACGCAGAACCGCTTCTGCGCCGCGCCGGTCACCGTGTGCCGCGAACACCTGGCGACCGATGGCGGCATCCGCGCGCTGGTGATCAACACCGGAATCGCCAATGCCGCCACGGGAGAGCAGGGCCTGCGTGCCGCGCGCGACACCTGCGCGGCGGTGGCAAAGCTGATGGGTTGCGAGTCGCGCGAGGTGCTGCCCTTCTCGACCGGCGTGATCCTCGAGCATCTGCCGGTCGAGCGCCTGATCGCCGGCCTGCCTGCGGCACAGGCGGATCTCGCCGCCGACCACTGGCATGCCGCGGCGCACGCCATCATGACCACCGACACCGTGGCCAAGGCGGCGAGCCGCCGTATCGCCGGCGCCGACTGTCAGGTTACGGTGACTGGCATCAGCAAGGGTGCGGGGATGATCCGTCCCAACATGGCCACCATGCTCGGTTTCGTCGCCACCGATGCCGGCATTGCTCCGGCCCTGTTGCAGAAGCTGGCGAAGGATGCCGCCGATGCCTCGTTCAACTGCATCACCGTGGATGGCGATACCTCGACCAACGATTCCTTCGTCGTCATCAGTACCGGCGCCTCGGGCTGCATGATCGACAGTGAATCCTCCTCGCACTGGCCAGCAGTGCGTGAGGCGGTGATCGGCGTGGCGCAGGAACTGGCCCAGGCCATCGTGCGCGATGGCGAGGGTGCGACCAAATTCATCACCGTAAAAGTCGGCGCTGGCGGCACGGCGGACGAATGTCGCCTGGTGGCCTATGCCATCGGCCATTCACCGCTGGTGAAGACGGCCTTCTTCGCCTCCGACCCCAATCTCGGTCGCATCCTCGCCGCCATCGGCTACGCCGGGATCGGCGATCTCGACGCGGAGCGCGTCAAGGTCTGGCTCGGCAGCGGGGTTGGCAATGACTTTGACGAAGTGCTGGTTTCCGAGAGCGGCGGCCGCGCCGCCAGCTATCGCGAGGAGGACGGCGCGCGCATCATGAAGGAGGCCGAGATCACGGTGCGCGTTGATCTTGGTCGCGGCGCGGCCGGGGCCACCGTGTGGACCTGCGATTTCTCCTATGATTACGTCAAGATCAACGCCGACTACCGTTCCTGAGGACACCATGACCATCGCCGACCAAGCTCGCTTCGAGCGCGCCATCGCCCTCTTCGATGCCGCCAATGCCACCGACCCGAATCAGGACGAGGGCCAGCCCAAGGAGCTGCTCTACGCCAGGCGCATGACGGACATGATCGGCCGCTATGCGCCTGACGCCAGCGAAGTGGCCCAACTTGCGGTGCGCGCCCAGCACATCAAGCGCTGGACTGTGCCGCGCAACAGCTATGCGATGACCAAGGAGGGTTACCTGGCATGGCGCACGGGGCTGTACAAGTTCCACGCCGAGACCGCCGGCGAGCTCATGAAGCAGGCCGGCTACGATGACGACACCATCGCCAGTGTCAAGCTGGCGGTCGGCAAGCGCCAGCTCAAGGTGAATCCGGATACACAGATGATGGAAGACGTCACCGACCTGGTGTTCATCGAGCACTACATGCTCGGTTTCGCGGGCAAGCATGCGGAGTACAGTGAAGAGAAATGGCTCGACATCGTGCGCAAGACCTGGAAGAAGATGTCGGAGCGTGCCCACGCCTTTGCCACCGGCGGCGGCATCAGGCTGCCCGAGCCTTTGGTGCCGCTGATACTCAAGGCTATTTCAGTGGAGAAATGACATGAACGTCGGATTCATAGGCCTGGGCCTGATGGGTCGCCCGATGGCGCTGCACCTGGAAAAGGCCGGCCATGCGCTGCACTTGTGGGCGCGCCGGCCGGAGTCGCTGGCGCCTTTTTCGGCGGTGAATGCGAAAACCCATGCGACACCGGCACAGGTCGCGGCGCATGCCGAGGTCGTCATCGTCATGGTCGCCGATGCGCCCGACGTGGAGAAGGTCTGCCTCGGCGCCGACGGCCTCGCCAACGGCGCCAGACCGGGCCTGACCGTGGTCGACATGTCGACCATCAACCCGAATGCCGCGCGCAGCATCGGCCTGCGCCTGGCGGAAAAGGGCATCGCGTTTGTCGATGCGCCGGTATCGGGCGGTGAAACCGGCGCGATCAATGCGGCGCTGACCATCATGGTCGGCGGCACGCCGGAGGCCTTCGAGAAGGTCAGGCCCCTGTTGGAAAAAATGGGCAAGTCGGTGACGCTGATCGGCGATTCCGGCGCCGGGCAGGTGGCCAAGGCCTGCAACCAGATCCTCACCGGCGTCGGCACCGTGGCGGTGGCTGAAGCCTTCAATTTCGCGGCAAAGAGCGGCGTCGATCCGGCCAAGGTGAGGGAGGCCTTGCTGGGCGGCTTCGCCTATTCGAAGATCCTCGAGAACCACGGCCAGCGCATGCTCGACCGCAACTTCAAGCCCGGCTTCAAGGCCTGGATGCACCAGAAGGACTTGCGCATCGTCATGGAGGAGGCGCATCGCATGGGCCTCATGCTGCCCTCGGCGGCGGCTACCGCGCAGGTCTTCAACGCCATCGTCGGCAGCGGCATGGGCGAGAACGATTCGATCTCGGCGCTGATGCTGCTGGAAAAGATGTCGACTCCCGAAAAATGAAGCCGCACCGCCGGGCCGTCCCAAGGAGCGGCAAGTCATGACCGGAGCGTGCGACGCACGCGAACCGTGGTCACCCCCTTTCCTGGAAAGGGGGCGGGGGAATTGTCCATGAACATCGGTTTTATCGGCCTCGGCACCATGGGCAGTCCCATGGCCGGGCATCTCCTGCAGGCCGGACACGCCCTTTCCGTCTGGAGCCGCCGTGCCGTCAGCGCCGACTCCCTCCTGGCACAGGGCGCAAGGTGGTGCGCA
>CAIZKA010000064.1 GCA_903933395.1 uncultured beta proteobacterium
TGCAGGGCGCGCGCGCCGATCAGCGCCGCCCAGCGGTCGGCGCCGAGCTGTTGCGGCGTGTCGTAGCCGTTGCGCACGTCGCAGGTGGCGGCCGTGGCGGTCAGCCACTCCAGCGGCAGGCCGAGGCGGGCAGCCAGCGCCTCGATGCGCCGCCGCACCGCATCGCCGGCCACGTTGCAGGCGACGATGCGTGCCGGCCTCGCGGCGAGACCGGAGTCCAATTCGTCGAGCGCGTCGTACTGCAGCGCGCCCTGTCCGCGCCAGGCGCTGCCGTCGTGGAGACCGAACTTGAGGCGCGTGTTGCCGGCGTCGAGGCAGAGGATCATGGTGCAGGAAACCTCAAGCCGGGCGCAGCGAGACTTCGCCGGAGAGGATGCGCTCGACCCGGCCGTCGACTTCGAGCAGCAGTGCGCCGTCGCTGTCGACGCCGCGGCAGATGCCAACTCGTGGTGCGCCGAAATCCGATGCCAGGCTGACGCCGGCATCCTGGAAGGCGTGGCGCTTCAGCCACTCCGGGCGCAGCGCGGCAAAGCCTTGTGTGGCGAAGACGTCCAGCGTCGCCATGAGTTCGGTCAGCAGCGCGGCATACAGGGCGTTTTCGTCGGCCGTTTCGCCCGCTGCGTGCAGCGCGGCGGACGCGGCACGCAGGTCCCCGGGCATGCCGGCAGGCAGATGCAGGTTGATGCCGATGCCGATCACGGCGGCATGCGGTGCGCCGGGCAGCAGTTCGACGAGTATGCCGCCGAGCTTGCGGCCGTCCTTCAGGATGTCGTTGGGCCATTTCAGCGCCGTGTCACCGGGCGACGCCGAAGCGCGGAGCAGGGGCCCCGCTTGCGGGGATGCGACCGTGGAGGCGGATGCGGCGCCTGCGCTTCGAAGTTCGGCATCGCGCATCCCACTTGCGGCCGCTACGCCCCCGCTGCGCGGGTCCCCCTCCGCTGCAAGCGGTCGCCCGACTCCTGATAGCGCTCGCGCCACGGCGACGCCGATCGCCAGCGACAGGCCGGCCGGTGCGGTGCCCGGCGCAAAACGCCAGAGCAGGGAAAAGGTCAGGCTGTCGCCTGCGCCGGCGAACCAGCTGCGGCCGCGCCGGCCGCGACCGGCGGTCTGTTCGGTGGCGATCACCACCGTGCCCGACGGCGCGCCGGCTTCTGCGCGGGAGAGCAATACGGCATTGGTCGAATCGCAACTGGGCAGCAGATCGATGTCGAAGCGGCGCGCGGCGTCACCCAGCTTGGCGGCGATGGCGGCAATCGTGGCAGGCATGATGGATCCCCGGTGGCGGTAGCTCGCCGGCAACGTCCGGCGAATAGTCAGGCTGACTATACTTGAAGCCGCCGCGGCGGGGTATCCGCGGCGGGCGGGACCTCAGATCGCCCCGGCTTCCGTCTTGGGTTCGTCGAGGCCGAGTTCCTGGATCTTGCGCGTGATCGTGTTGCGGCCGATGCCCAGCAGTTGCGCGGCGTCGACGCGGCGCCCGCCGGTGGCGTTCAGCGCGCGCCGGATCAGCGTGGCTTCGAACTTCCGGTTGAGCTGGTCGAACACCGCGCCGGGGGCGGCGGCCAGCAGGCGGTCGGCCTCGCCGGCGAGCACCGTGCTCCAGTCGGCGGGCAGGTCCCGGCGCGCGGAATTTTCCAATCCGTCGCGCAGTTCGGCGGGCAGGTCGGGTACGTCGACGCTTTGCCCCGGCGCCATCACCGTCAGCCAGTGGCAAAGGTTTTCCAACTGACGCACGTTGCCGGGGAAGTCGAGTCCCTGCAGATACTTGAGCGCGACATCGGTCAGCCGCTTGGGCTCGCCGCCGATTTCCTGGGCGCTCTTCTGCAGGAAATGTTTGGCCAGCAGCGGGATGTCGTCGCGCCGTTCGCGCAGCGGCGGCAGACGCAGGCGGATGACGTTGAGGCGGTGGAACAGGTCTTCGCGGAACAGGCCCTCCTTGACCCGCCCTTCGAGGTCCTGATGGGTGGCGGCGATCACGCGGACATTGGCCTTGACCGGCTGGTGGCCGCCGACGCGGTAGAAGTTGCCGTCGGACAGCACACGCAGCAGCCGGGTTTGCAGTTCGGCCGGCATGTCGCCGATTTCGTCGAGGAACAGCGTGCCGTTGTCGGCCTGCTCGAAACGTCCGCGCCGCAGTGCGCCGGCGCCGGTGAAGGCGCCCTTTTCGTGGCCGAACAATTCCGATTCGAGCAGGTCGCGCGGAATCGCCGCCGTGTTGATGGCGATGAAGGGCGCATCCTTGCGCGGGCTGTGGCGATGCAGGGCGCGCGCCACGAGTTCCTTGCCGGTACCGGATTCGCCGTTGATCAGCACCGTGGCATGCGACTGGGAGAGGCGGCCGATGGCGCGGAAGACCTCCTGCAGGGCCGCGCCCTGGCCGAGGATCTCGGGAACGGCACTGGTTTCCTCGATTGCACCATTCTGGTGCGCGGCCTGGGTGATCGCCCGGCGCACGAGGTCCAGAGCCTGATCGACGTCGAAAGGCTTGGGCAGGTATTCGAAAGCGCCGCCCTGGAAAGCCGCCACGGCGGAATCGAGGTCCGAATAGGCGGTCATGATGATGACCGGCAGGTCGGGGAAGTGCTCTTTCACATGGCGCAGGAGATCGAGACCGCTGCTGCCCGGCATGCGGATGTCGGAGACCAGCACCTGGGGTCGCTGCCCCTGTCCGAGCGCCGCCAGCGCTTCGTCGGCGGAGCCGAAGGATTTGGCGGCAATGTTCTCCCGCCCGAGCGCCTTTTCCAGCACCCAGCGGATGGAGCGGTCGTCATCGATGATCCAGACGGGGTTCATTTTGTGGAACCCGGCAGCGGTAATTGTTTGTTCATGCTTCTTCCTTCTTCTTTAGCTTCGACATAACGCCTGCATTCGCAGGCATTAGTCTTCACTGAAACTGCGTTTTAGTTACGGTCGCTACGCTTAACGCCGATGAGACCGGCGTTAGCCTTCACTAGAACTGCGTTTCCTGGTCAGGGGCAGCATCAGCGAAAAGCAGGTGCGACCGGGACGCGAGGTGACTTCAATGGTGCCGCCGTGCTGCTGAATGAAGCTCTGGGCGATGGTAAGGCCGAGGCCGCTGCCGTTTTCACGGCCTGAAACCAGCGGATAAAAGATCTTGTCGCGAATGTTTTCCGGAATGCCGGGGCCGTTGTCTATCACCTGCAATTCGAGTGCCAGCTGATAGTGCTTCTTGGCGAGAGTGACTTGCCGCGCGGCGCGGGTGCGGAAAACGATTTCGCCCTTGCCTTGCATGGCCTGTGCCGCGTTGCGCGAGATGTTGAGTATGGCCTGCAGCAGTTGCTCGCGGTCGCCGGTGATGTCCGGCAGCGAGGTGTCGTAGTCGCGGCGGACGGAGACATCGTGGTACTCGGCGTGGATCAGGCGCCGCACGCGCTCCAGGATTTCGTGAATGCTTGTCAGCGCCGGCTGCATCACGCGATGCGAAGAGAGCAGGCGCTGCATCAGGTCCTGCAGGCGGTCGGCTTCCTGGATGATGACCTGGGTGTACTCTTTCAAGGGTTCGCTGGCCAGTTCGCGTTCCAGCAACTGCGCCGAGCCGCGGATGCCGCCCAGCGGGTTCTTGATCTCGTGCGCCAGATTGCGCACCAGTTCGCGGTTGGCCTGCTGCTGCTGCGCCAGCTGCTCTTCACGCGCCGCCTTCAGCTGCTGGTCGATCGGGCGAACTTCCAGCA
>CAIZKA010000065.1 GCA_903933395.1 uncultured beta proteobacterium
CGCGGCCAGCAGGCCGGCTGTCTTGCCGGCATAGGGTGCGGGCAGGTCGGGCGCCGGCCGCGAAACCCAGTCCAGGGCGTTCTTCAGGAGCGGCGGAAAAAAGCCGTTGTACTCGGGCGAGGCGATCAGGAATCCGTCATGCGCGGCGAACAACTGCTTGAGCTCGCGTGCCGCCGCCGGCAGGCCATGCTGCGCTTCGAGGTCGCCGTCGTAGAGTGGCAGCAGGTCGGCGCGCAGGTCGAAATCGGTGACATCGGCGCCGGCGCCGCGCGCCGTGCCGACCGCCGAGGCGAGCAGGCGGCGATTGAAGGATTCCTTGCGGGCGCTGCCGCAGAAGGCGAGAAGGCGAACGGACATGGCGGACTCCGCGATGGCAAAGCCGGCATTCTGCACGGATTCGCCGCGGTCGGGCCGGCGCCGGGCGCAACGCCGGCGACGTCCGGTCCGGCCAGAGTCAGTCAGGGGCGTACAGGTTGCAGCGCTCGAAATCGGTGCCGCGATCGAGGACGCGGAACAGCTTCACTATCTGCGTTTTGTAATCCGCAATGACTTCGATGCGGCGATCGAGCCTGAAGGTTCCGGGCGGAACCATCAGGCTGGCCGGGACGCGCAGCGCGGGAATTTCCGGCAGCGCGAAAGCCTGGCGCCAGGCGGCGTCTTTTTCGCCGGGGTCGAGGCTGCGAATCGCGACCGGGCGCGCCTCGCCGGGAAAGAGCTGGATGCCGGCGAGCAGCATGTCGTTCGCGCCGCGCAGCGCCCAGCGCACGCTGGCCAGCACGAAGCGCTGGCTGCTGCCCACCTTGACGGCAATCAACGTGCCGGTGCCGACGCGCACGCCCTCCCGCATCGGTCTGGCGATGCACAGCCCGGTGGCTGATTCGTTGAGCACGCGCCAATCATCCATGACCAGCCAGTTTTCGATATGCGAATCGTCCTCTGCGGCTCTCGCTTCCACACTGTGGCGGCGGTCGCCGAAGGTCTCGAACTCTTCCCGTTCGCGGCGCAGCGTGGTGTCGTCGCGGGACGGCGCTCGGAATTGCTGGCGGCCGCTCAGGTGGAAATGCACCGCCTCGAAGCCGGCCACCACGCGGCACGCGCCGCTTGCGGCATGGCGCTCTTCGCGCTGCTGCGCTCCGCCCGCGCACCAGCGCTGCAGCACCAGCTGCAGCAACTGGCCGGCTACCGGCTGGGTGACATCGTCGCCGAGCTGAAGTTCGGCCGGGGCGCGACCCTGTTCCAGCGAGGTGATGCGCGCAGTCAGGCTCTTCCTGAGTTCGGTGGTTTCCAGCCAGCGACCGTTGCCGGCCGGCTGCGGCGCATGGCTTGCCGGGTGTCCGGAGTCAAGGTCCACCCACAACGGCACGGCACGGTTGCGGATGTCATCCGGCGGCGCCTTGAGCAGGTCAAGTTTGGCGCCCCAGCGTCGCGCCCAGCGCGCGACCCAGGTCAGATGCCGCGCCGGAAGCTCAAAGGGGCTGGCGGTGCTCAGCAATTGGCATTCCGCATAGGCCGCCAGCGCGCTGGTCTGCGTACTGCCGTGACGCATCGTGTCGATCACGGGAACGGTGGCGATACAGAGGGTTTCCGCGGCAAAAAAGACCTGGTGCAGCTTTTTCCAATAAGTGGCATCCGGCAACTGCTCGCCGCGACACAGATCCACCTGCCAGTCGGCGAATACAGCGAGCGTGCGTTGGGCCAGCAACGCGGACAGTGCGCCGGAGCTGTCGCTTTCGGCATCGCACAAGGCCGCGAAACAGCGCAGGTAGCCCTGCGCCAGCAGTTGCCAGAGTTCCAGCGTGTGTTCCAACGTGGTCTGCTCGGCCGGCGCGAAGGGCAGGGGCCGGCCGGCGAAAGTCTTCGCCGCATCTTCCTGCACCTCGCAGACGGTACGGCGCAGCGCTTCGAGGATGGCAAAGCGCTCTCCCGGCGGCAAGGCATAGCGGTTGAGCAGGCTGAGCTGGCGCAGCAATATCGGCTGGGCCAGCGAGGCATTCGCCAGCGGCGCCCGCACCAGCCACTGCGCGCAGTCGATCGCGCTGAGGAAGGCGGGACTTTGTTCTGTCCCGGTGGCGGGCAGGTTGAAATCAACGGCGCCTGCGGCAGGCACGGCCGGCTGTGATGTGCGGGTGGGAAGGGTCCCGGCCGTCGGTTTAACGACATCGGGGGTGCGGCTGATGGTTGTGGTCATATCGATCTCCTGGTGATCCCGCTGCCCTGGGGCGCCAGGTCTGGCGTCCGGTAGGCCGGTGATTTTGCGTCCGCGCCTTTCGGCGGGTTTGCCTTGTTTCAGAATCAACGATTGCTTTATATGGCAAGGAAAGTCCCGCGGCAAGGTACTATTTCACGCTGGCGGAAATCGCCGTCCCGCGGGCGCCGACTATGCCGCCTCCGCCTTTCGACGGGAATAAGGGGGAAGAATCCCCGTTCCGTCACCGGCTTGAAAGTCCTCCCCGGTCCCACCATGAACCATCCATCCTGCCCTGAACCCCTCGATCCCGTGCGCGAGCGCGCCTTGCTTTTCACCCTGGCCGGCATCCAGTTCGCGCACATCCTCGACTTCATGATCATGATGCCGCTGGGGCCGATCCTGATGCGGGAACTCGGCGTCGGCACCCATGAATTCGGTCTGCTGGTTTCTTCCTACACGTTTTCCGCGGCCTTCACCGGGCTCCTGGCGGCGGCTTTCGTCGATCGCTTCGAGCGCAAGCGCCTGCTGTTGACCATGTTTGCCCTGTTCGCCGTGGCGACCCTGAGCTGCGGCCTGGCGCCGGGCTACTGGAGCCTGCTGATTGCGCGTGGCACGGCCGGCGCCTTCGGTGGCGTGCTCGGTTCGATGGTGCAGACCATGGTCGGCGACCTGATTCCCTTCGAGCGGCGCGGCCGCGCCAGCGGCACCGTGATGTCGGCCTTCTCGCTGTCGACCGTGGCCGGCGTGCCGCTGTCGCTGTATCTGGCCAACCATTTCGGCTGGCGCTCAGCCTTCTTCTTCATCGCCGCGCTTTCCTGCGGCCTGCTGCTGCTCGGCTGGAAGATGCTGCCGGCATTGCGCGGGCACCTGCCGACGGCGACGGTCTCCGAGGCCGAGCGGGCGCATCCGCTGGCGGCCATGGCGGCGGTCCTGCGCGATGCCAACCACCTGCGCGCGCTTGTGTTCATGGCCCTGATCATGGTCTCGGGCTTTTGCGTGATTCCGTACATCACGATTTACCTGACGGCGAATGCCGGCGTCCGCCAGGAAGACATTCCGCTGATCTACCTGTTCGGCGGCTGCGCCACTTTCTTCAGCTCACGCCTGGTGGGGCGCCTGGCCGATGCTTACGGCAAGGTGCGGGTCTACCGCGCGATGGCGCTGTGTTCTATGCTGCCGCTGATGGTGCAGACCCACCTGTGGCCGGTGGCGCTGTGGGTTGCCGTGTTCTGGTCTACCGTCTTTTTCATCTTCGTGCCGGGACGCATGGTGCCGGCCATGGCGATCGTCACCTCCGCCGTGCAGCCGCGTCTGCGCGGCACCTTCCTTTCGATGAACGGCGCCGTGCAGCAACTGGCGTCGGGCACGGCGTCATGGCTGGGCGGCGCGATGATCGCCGCCGATGCTTCGGGGCGCATCACCGGCTACGACAATGTCGGCTGGCTGGCCGTCGGCGCTACCTTCATCGCCATCGCTTTCGTCGGTCAGATCCACATGCACACGGGGAAACCGCCGGCCTGAAGCCGGTCCACGGCCTATGGCGCGGGCGGGTGCAGGGGCAGGCGAAGTTCCACGGTGCTCATGTCGATGCCCGACTTCAGCGTGAAGCCGAGATCGCGCGCCAGGCGCTGCATGCGCAGGTTGCCGCCCATGGTTTCGCCGCGCAACTCGCCGGTGCCGCGGCTGCGGCAGTAATCGACGATGCTCTGCATCAGCAGGCGGCCGAGCCCCTTGCCCTTCATGTCGGAGCGAACCACGATGGCGAAGTCGGCCACGGTGTTGTCCGGATCGGCAACGACGCGCACCTCGCCCAGCGAACGTTCGACGCCGTCATCTCCGCGCTCGATCGCCACCAGGGCCATCTCGCGGTCGTAGTCGATCTGGGTAAAGCGGGCTAGCTGCGAGCGCGGCAGTTTGCGCATGGTGCCGAAGAAGCGCATCCGTGCGTCTTCCGCCTTGAGCGAAGCGATCAGGTCGGCGAGCGTGGTTTCGTCCTCGGGGCGGATCGGCCGGATCAGCAGCCGGCGTCCCTGCCAGGCCAGAACCTGTTCCAGTTCGCGCGGATAGGGGCGGATCGCGAAGCGGCGGAAGCCGAGCCGGCGCCCGCGCCGCTCGATGCGGATGCGCGCATCGAAGGCCACTACGCCGCCGGCCTCGACATGCAGCGGGTCGATCTCGATGCCGCTCACCTGGTCGAGATCCGTCAGTAGCTGCGACAGGCGTATCAGGGTGGTGGCCAGCGTCGTCTCCAGCGCGGCGCGCTGCTCGCCGCCGGCATCGCCGGGAAACCTGCAGCGCCCCACCAAATCTTCGGCCAGGGTGCGATTCAGCGGCGGCAGGCCGACCACCAGGTCGTCGGCGCGGCCGCTGCCCGAGGCCGACCCGAGGAAGATCACCGGTCCGAAGATCGGGTCGTCGGCCACGCCCAGGCGCAGAGCGACGCCGGCGCCGCCTGCGGCGCCGGGGCGCAGGCGGTAACCGCTGACGCGCAAGCCGGGGCGCTGCTCGCGCGCATTGCCGCGCAGGTTGCGCACCGCGACGCGGATGTCGGCCGGCGAGCGCAATCCAGTGGCCATCGCGTGGTAGTCGCCGGCGCCGGTCAGCACCAGGCCGAGGTCCACCGGGTAGCCGATTTCGTCGGCGGTCAGGATCGCCGCGTCGATGCTGCCCGCCAGCGGGTACTCGAGAGCGGCTATGCCATAGGCTTCCAGCAGCGAGCGCGCCTGGCGCGATGGCAGGACATCGGCACCGAGCTCGATCGCCTCGGCGATGATGGCGTGGGCGCGCGAGTCATCCGGGCTGAAATCCTCGGCCACCGATGGCGGCATCTGCACCAGCAGGTTCCGGTTGCGTTCGTAATTGACGATGCCGCGGAACATGGCGATGGCCTTTTCCGGCGTGTCGTGGCTCAGCACTCCGTGCGCCGCCGCGATGCGCTGCGCCTCCTGCATGGCATTGCCGCCGACCCAGCAGGTGAACACGTTGCGCTGCGTGTGCTGCGCTACTTCGCAAATGGCGGTGGCCACCTCCGCGCCGGGCGCAAACGGCGAGGGCGAACACACCGTCAGCACCGCGTCCGTGGCCGGGTCGGCGATTACCAGGGCCAGCGCGGCGGCCCAGCGGGCAGGGGTGATGTCGGCCGGCAGGGCCAGCGGATTGGCGATCGTTGCGCCGGTGTGCAGCAGTGCCGCCAGCTGCTGCGCCGTTTCGGGTGCCGGCATCGCCAGGCGGCCACCGGTTCGCAGCAGGGCGTTGGCGGCAATCCTTCCGAGTCCGCGGCCGTTGGCGACGATGGCGAGGCGCTCCCCGGTCATCGGGCGCACCCGCGCCATCGCCTCGGCGGCGTCGAACATGTCCTCCAGGGTATCGATGCGCACCCAGCCGGCGCGGCGCAGCGCCGCTTCGTAAACGTCGTCGGCGGTAAAGGGCCGGCTCGCGGCACGCTTTCCCTCGTTGCCGTTGCCGTTGCGGCCGCCACGGCCACGTATCGCCACCACCGGCTTGTTGCGCGCCGCGGCGCGCGCCGCCGACATGAACTTGCGCCCGCCGGCGACGGCGTCGAACTGGACCAGGATGGCTTCGGTGTCGGGGTCCGCCGCCAG
The DNA here is from genome assembly GCA_903933395.1 of uncultured beta proteobacterium. Classification (GTDB taxonomy): domain Bacteria; phylum Pseudomonadota; class Gammaproteobacteria; order Burkholderiales; family Rhodocyclaceae; genus Sulfuritalea. Next base: position 5,791 of record CAIZKA010000065.1, read on the forward strand.
CCAGTCGAGTGCATCGGCGAGGTCGATGTCGATTCCGGTGCCCAGGTGCAGCACCGAGGAAAAGCCGATGCTCTTGCTCTCGGCGCGGTCGAGCACTGCCGCGGCGATGGCGGCCGACTGCGTGATCAGGGCAATCTTGCCGGGCGCCGCCGCCACCGGCGCCACGCTGGCGTTGAGGCCGGCGGCAGGCACGATCACGCCGCCGCTGCCCGGCCCCAGCACCCGCATCAGCCAGGGGCGCGCGGCGTCGAGGATGGCTTTGCGTGCTTCGAGCACCTGGCTGTCGCTCAGCGTGTCGCGCAGCAGGGGCCCGACGATGACCGCGCGGGTGCCGCGGGCGCCGAGCTTGGCGATGATCTGCGGTACGTCGGGCAGCGCCGCACAGACAATCGCCAGGTCCGGAGCGATCTCGATCTCGTCGATGTGGAGGTGCTTGCCGATGCCGAACAGGGAACGCTTCTGCGCCGCGACCGAGGCCACCGCCCCGGCAAACCCGCCGGCCGCCAGATTGCGCAGCACGACGTCTGCATAGTTTCCGGGCTCGTCAGGTTCGGTGACCACGGCGATGGAGGTGGGGCGGAAGAGGAATTCTAGGTTGCGGACAGTCATGTTGTTATTGGTTCTGTTCGCGTTGGCGCAGCGGCGGGTTGGCGTGTTGGCGGACAATTGTGCCACAGCGCCGCCGCGCAACCCGGCGGAAATTCAGGAGTCGGCGCCGGCACTACGGCGCACCGGCGGGATCGCCGCGCCCGCGCGATACCTGCGGCCTATTTCTTCAGCGAGTCGCGAATCTCGCGCAGCAGCAGCACTTCCTCTGCCGTGGGCGCGGGTTCTGCCGGCGGCGCGTCCTGCGCATCCTTCTTCAGCTTGTTGATCTGCTTGACCATGATGAAGATGACGAATGCCAGAATCATGAAGTTGATCGCCACCGTGATGAAGTTGCCGTAGGCGAACAGCGGTACGCCGGCCTTGGTCAGCGCGTCGTAGGTCATGGCGCCCTTGTAGTCGGCCGGCGGGTTCGCCAGCAGGATGAAGTAGCTGGAAAAGTCCAGTCCGCCGATGATCCTGCCGATGACGGGCATGATGAGATCCTTGACCAGCGAGTCGACGATCTTGCCGAACGCCGCGCCGATGATGACGCCGACCGCGAGGTCGACGACATTGCCCTTCATGGCGAATTCCTTGAATTCGGTGACGATGCTCACTGGTGATTCCTCCTCGTGAATTCTTCAGCGGTGAAAAAAACGGAAATGCAATTTTCCCGACACCAACCTCGTGAAGTGATCAGGTTTGACGGCGGCGGAACAAACCGGATGCGGGGCGGCATGATCAGGCGCGGTCGCCGACAAAGGGATTGCTGCGCCTTTCTGCGCCGAACGTGGACATCGGGCCGTGGCCGGAAATGAATTCGACATCATCGCCCAGCGGCCACAATTTGCCCTTGATCGAGTCGATCAGGGTCTGGTAATCGCCGCGCGGGAAATCGGTGCGGCCGATGCTGCCGGCGAAGAGCACGTCGCCGACCAGGGCCAGCTTCGACGGCGCGTGGTAGAAGGCCACATGCCCGGGCGTGTGGCCGGGGGTGTAGAGCACCTGCAGGGTTTCCTTGCCCACGGTGACGGTGTCGCCATCCTCGAGCCAGCGGTCCGGCGTAAAGGGTTCTGCCTTCGGGAAGCCGAAACTGCGGCTTTGCGCGACCAGTTGGTCGATCCAGAAGCTTTCCTCGCGCTGCGGGCCTTCGATCGGCACGGAGAGGCGCGTCGCCAGCTCGCCGGCGCCGCCGGCATGGTCGATGTGGCCGTGGGTCAGCAGAATTTTTTCCACGCTGACGCCCAGCCGCGCCGCGGCGTCGATCAGGCGCTCGATGTCGCCGCCGGGATCGACGAAGGCGCCCTTCATGGTTTCGCTGCACCAGAGCAGCGTGCAGTTCTGCTCGAAGGGTGTGACGGGAATGATGCGGTATTCCATCGTTGGAGCTCCTGGGCGCCGGTCCGGCACGGGATTCTAGTCGGGTTTTGCGGCGATCGCCGCCAGCGGTTCCCGCGCCCGCAGGAATTCGAGCCGGAGCTGTTCGAGTGCCTGGGCCGCGCCGACGACCGTGCCGGCGAGGCCCAGGCGTTCGAGTTCCATGCAGTGCGTGCGCATGCGCCGCGCGCCGAGGTTCTCGATGCCGGACAGGTAGCGGTGGGCGGCGCTGTCGAGTTTGGCGTGATCCCCGCTGCGGATCGCTGCGGCCAGCGTTTCCAGGTGCCGCGGCGAGTCGGCGAGGAACAATCCGGCGATATCGGCGACCAGGTCGGGCTGCTGCTCATCCTGCAGTTCCAGCAGCTGCGCGATCCGGCGCTGGTCGATCACAGGAAGTTCTTCGTCCGCATCCTCGCCGGCTGCTTGTGGCTGCATTCGCGTGCCCTGGATGACCGAGATCAGCACGGCGCGCACCTGGTCAAGCTCCACCGGCTTCGAGACATAGGCGTCCATGCCGGCGGCGAGGCATTTTTCGCGATCGCCGAGCATGGCGCTGGCGGTCATGGCGATGATGCGCGGCGCCGTCGCCGCGGTAAAACGCGACTTCAGGCGCCGCGTCGCCTCGAGGCCGTCCATGTCGGGCATCTGCACGTCCATCAGGATCACGTCGTAATTCTGTCGCTCCAGCGCGTCGAGCACTTCGACGCCGCTGGCGACGATGTCGGCGCGGTAGCCCAGATGGGCCAGCAGCTGCTGCACCACCTTCTGGTTCACCGTGTTGTCTTCGGCCACCAGGATCCTGAGCGGCAGGGTATCCGCCAGCCTGGCGGGCGCCTCCGCCGGCTGCCGCGGTTCGGTGACGAGCGGCGCGATGCGCATGGCGTGGAGCATCACGTCGAGCAGCGCGGCGGGCTTGATCGGCTTGTTGAGGTGGGCGGCAAACGCGGCGCGGTCCAGCTTGTCGTCCCGGATGCGCTGATTCGACACCGAGGTCAGCATCACCAGCGGCAGGGCCTGCGCGTCGCGATGCTTGCGGATTTCCAGCGCCAGCGCCAGGCCGTCCATTTCCGGCATGCTCATGTCGAGGATGCCGACGTCGAAGGCGTGGCCGTGGCGGATGAAATCCAGGGCTTCGATGCCCGACGCCGCCGCCGAGGGCAGCATGCCCCAGGTCAGGGCCTGCTTGACCAGGATGCGCCGGTTGGTGCTGTTGTCGTCGACGATCAGCACG
>CAIZKA010000066.1 GCA_903933395.1 uncultured beta proteobacterium
CAGGTCGGCCATCGCTGCCACCTGCTGCTCGGTCTGTCCAACCCCGGCTGGAAACACGGTACAGCCCAGCGCCTGCGCTCCTGCCTCCATGATCCAGCCGCCCGGCGTCATGTGGTAGGAAAAACTGTTGTGCACCAGATCGCCGGCGCGAAAGCCCGCAGCGTAAAGCGCTCGCGCCGTGCGCCAATAGTCGGCTACGCGGCCCTCCGGTTCGTAGATCGGCCCGGGAGAAGAAAACACCCGACCGAGCCGGCCCCAATGCGATGCCGCAAGACCGCCAAAGGGTCGCTGCTGTTTCTGCAGTTCGATCAGGTCGCTCTTGCGCACGACCGGCAAAGCCGCAAGGGCGGCAGTCGAGGCAATCGACGACGCATCGACCTGCTTCAGCGACTCGGCGAAGTAGGCGGTATTGGCCTTGGCATGCGCAATCTGCTGCGGAAGCCGTATCGCCAGCGCCGACTTTCGTTCGTCGGCGGAACGGGTTTCAAGGGCGTCAAAAAACTTCGACATGTCGCGTGATCCGATTTAGTGAGGCCGCAAAGCGTGGCGCAGGGCAAGGCGCGAGAGGGTGACGTTTAGCAGCGCTAAACGAGCCCTTGAGCAACGCCGCCATGCGTCGCGATCTGCGGCCGATTATGCGAGCCAGCGTTTGCGGCGGCGGTAGTGCTTGGCCTCGCGGAAACTCTTGCGCTCGCCCGAAGAAATGCCCAGGTAGAACTCCTTGACGTCCTCGTTGTTCGCCAGATCCTTGGCCGCCCCCTCCATGACCACACGGCCGTTTTCGAGGATGTAGCCAAAATCGGCGTAGCGCAGTGCCATGTTGGTGTTCTGTTCGGCCAGTAGGAAGGTGACCTTTTCCCTCTGGTTAAGATCTTTGACGATGCCGAAAACTTCGTCAACAATTTGCGGTGCGAGGCCCATCGAGGGTTCGTCAAGCAGCACCATCGTCGGATTGGCCATCAGTGCGCGCCCGATGGCGCACATCTGCTGCTCGCCACCCGAGGTATAAGCCGCCTGGCTGGTGCGCCGCGTCTTCAGGCGTGGAAAGTAGTTGTAGACCTTTTCCAGGGTCTGCGCGACGGCGGCCTTGCCGTCGGTGCGCGTGTAGCTGCCGGTCATCAGATTTTCTTCAATGGTCAGGTGCCCAAAACAGTGGCGTCCTTCCATGACCTGAACCACGCCGCGCTTGACCAGATCGGCGGGCGTCAGCGCCTCGATGCGCTCACCGCGACACTCGATCGACCCCTTGGTCACCGCGCCGCGCTCGCCGTGCAACAGGTTGCTGACGGCACGCAGCGTAGTGGTCTTGCCGGCGCCGTTGCCGCCGAGCAGGGCCACGATGCTGCCTTGTGGCACGGACAGCGAGACGCCCTTGAGCACGAGGATGACGTGGTTGTAGATCACCTCGATGCTGTTTACGTTGAGAAGTATGTTGGCGGTAGTCATGTGCTCTTTCGATATGCGCGGACGAGTATTTCGGACTCTTCCAGGACTCTTGCCAGACGAGGCGAACCGCACCTCGTCCGGCAGATCCTTATGTCACTTCTTGCAGTCTTCGGCCGTTCGCCGCACGATCTTCTTCTCTTCGGCGTACCTGCCGGCGGTGGAAATAACCAGCGGCCGCAGTACCTTCTCGTCACCCTGATACCAGTCGGAAGTGAAGTTCCACTTCTTGCCGTCCCACGTGTGAATCCGCGCCCAAGCCGATCCCATGTGGTCGAGGCAGGAGGTCTTTACCGGGCGCATCACGCCGGCCAAGCCCATCCCATCCAGTGCCTTCTGGTCAAGGTCAAGGTGCTCCAAACCCCAGCGCATCTGCTCGCCGGTAATGCGCTTGCCCTTGCCATACCGAGCCTGTGCGACACGCACGGCTTCCACCTGCAGCATGGACGAGATCAGGCCGCGCATGTAAAGCACCTGGCCGACTTCTTCCTTCGGGCCAGTACCCTGGCCCTTGGCATGCAGCTTCTCGAGAACTTCCTTGACAACCTTGGACCCCTGCTCTGCGCCGTGCTGCATCGCCAGCGCGTTGTAGCCCTTCGCGCCATCGCCGACGTCCTTGACATCAGGCTCGGCACCCGCCCACCAGATTCCGTACATTTTTTCCCGCGGATAACCGGTGGCCTGAGCTTCCTTGAGCGAGGTCGAATTCATCACGCCCCAGCCCCAGAGGAAAACGTAGTCAGGCTTGTTCTGGCGAATTTGCAGCCA
>CAIZKA010000067.1 GCA_903933395.1 uncultured beta proteobacterium
ATTCCGGCTTTCGCCGGAATGACGGACGAAAATGGTCTGCCCAGTCAAGAATTTGCCTCCACCAGAACTGCGCCGCCCTGCCCGCCGCCGATGCAGATCGTGGCGATGCCGCGCTGTTTTTTCTCGCGCCGCAGGATGTGCAACAGATGCAGCACGATGCGCGCGCCGGAGGCGCCGACCGGATGGCCGAGCGCGATGGCGCCGCCGTCGACATTGAGCTTCGCCGCGTCGAGCGTGCCGAGCGGCGCGTCGAGGCCGAGCTGTTCCTTGCAGTAGGCCGGGTCTTCCCACGCTTTGACGCAGCCCATCACCTGCGCGGCGAAGGCTTCGTTGATTTCCCAGTAGTCGAGGTCGTTCAAGCCCAGACCGTGGCGCTGGAGGATCGGTGTCGCGGCATGCACGGGGCCGAGGCCCATCTGCGCCGGATCGAGGCCGGCCCACTGCGTGTCGGTGATCTTGCCGATGGGCGTGAGCTTGTACTTTTCGACGGCCTCCGCGGAGGCCAGCAGCAGCCAGGCCGCGCCGTCGGTGATCTGCGAACTGTTGCCCGGGGTGATCTTGCCGTAGGTACGGTCGAAGAAGGGCCTGAGCTTGGCCAGCCCGGCGATGTTCGAGTCGTGGCGCACGCCGTCGTCGTCGAGATACACCTTGCCGTCCGTGCCGATCAGCGGCACGATTTCCTCGAAGCGGCCGGCCTTCTGCGCCGCCGATACCTTCTGGTGGCTCTCGACCGAAAACGCGTCCATCTGCTGGCGCGAAATGCCGAACTTCCAGGCGAGGTTTTCCGCGGTCTGGCCCATCATCAGGTTCACCACCGGGTCGGTAAGGCCCTTGACGATGCCGATCACCGGGCTCAGGAGCGCGCCCAGGCGCAGCCTGGCGAACATGCCGAGTTTGTCGCCCAGTGTGCGCGCCTGCGCCATCCGCGAGAACCACATCACCATCTTGTCCGAATACAGCAGCGGCGTGCGCGACAGGGCATCAACGCCACCGGCCAGCACGAGCTGCGAGCGCCCGCTGTGGATGTTGGCGATGGCAGAATCCAGCGCCTGCATGCCCGACGCGCAGTTGCGCATCACCGTCCAGCCCGGCACCTTGTTGCCGCAGCCGAGACGAAGGGCAATCACGCGGCCGATGTTCACCTCGTCGACACTGGGGCCGGCACAACCGACGATCACCTCGTCGAGATCCTCCGGCGCGAAGGGCTGGCGCGCCAGCAGCGCGCGACCGGAAATCGTGGCGAGGTCGGAAGCCGAGAACGGGCCGGGAACGTTGCGCGACTTGAGGAAGGGCGAGCGCGCGCCATCGACGATATAAACGGGTTCGAATTGCTTCATGCTCAAGCCACCTTGCGCAGGGTTTCGGTCTTGGCCGGCGGCTCGGGTGTGACCGGCGCGGCCTGCTCGACAGAGAAATCCTGCGGGAAATCGTCGACCGCAATCGCCTTGTCGCGCAGCAGGACGCGACGCTGCAGCAACGCATGTTCCCCGGCCGTGATGATGCCGGCCTCGAAGGCGTGGACCGCCATTGCCGCCGTGTCGCCGGCGCCGACTCTTCCAGCCTTCCGCGCTTCGCGGATGCGCGCCTCGACCGGCTCGGCAGCAATGGTCGCCTCCAGCGCCAGTTCGACGACGCCGACGGCATCATCCTCGCTGCGCGGCACATACATGCCGGCGGTGAGGCGGTCGCGCGTCGCCGAGGGTTCGATCAGCATTCGCGCCACCTCGTGGCCCAGCTTGTCGGAGGGCACCACGTAGGGCCGCCCGAGCGGGAAGATGTACCAGTGCAGCAGGCCGGCAATGATGCGACTCGGGTAGTTCGAGATCACGCCCTCGAAGGCATTCTGCATCTTGAACATGGCGTCCCAGATCGCCCAGTGCATCAGCGGTGCATCGGCCGCCTGGCGACCCTCGTCCTCATAGCGCTTGAGCGTGGCGGAGCACAAATACATCAGGGACAGGATGTCGCCTAGCCGCGCCGAGAGCTTTTCCTTGCGCTTCAGGTCGCCGCCCATGACGAACATGGAGACGTCGGAGATGAAGGCGAAAGCCGCCGAGAAACGCGTCAGCTGCTGGTAGTAGCGGCGGGTTTCCGGTGCCACGCCGGCCGGCGCCGGGCCGAAGTGCGAGCCGGTGAGGCCCATGCTCCAGGCACGGAAGCCGCGGCTCCAGGAAAACCAGAGATGGCTGAACAGGGCCTGGTCGAAGTCGCGCAGGCCCTTCGCCGCATCGGGCTCGCGCGCCGCTTCCATTTCCTTCAGCACGTAGGGATGGCAGCGGATCGCGCCCTGGCCGAAGATGATCAGGCTGCGCGTCAGGATGTTGGCTCCCTCGACGGTGATCGCCACCGGGATCTGCTGGTAGGCGCGGCCCATGAAGTTGTTGGGGCCGAGGCAGATGCCCTTGCCGCCGAGGATGTCCATCGCGTCATTGACCACCTGGCGTGTGCGTTCGGTGACGTGGTACTTGACGATGGCCGAGACCACCGAGGGCTTCTCGCCGAGGTCGATGGCGCCGGCGGTCATGGTCCGCGCCGCGTCCATCATGTAGGTGTAGCCACCCATGCGCGCCAGGGGTTCCTCGATGCCCTCGAACTTGCCGATGGCGGTCTTGAACTGGCTGCGGACGCGGGCATAGGCACCGGTGGCGCGCACCGCGAGCTTGGCCATGCCGGTGTTGGAGGACGGCAGCGAGATCGAGCGTCCCGCCGCCAGGCATTCCATGAGCATGCGCCAGCCCTGGCCGGCCATGGCCGGGCCGCCGATGATCCATTCCAGCGGCATGAAGACGTCCCTGCCGGAATTCGG
>CAIZKA010000068.1 GCA_903933395.1 uncultured beta proteobacterium
CTCGCCAGGCGGCAGCGCGGTTGGCCTTGATCTGGTCAAGTCGCCTGATGTCGGAGATGTGCCGCCGCGCATCGGCATCCGCATTACCGACCACGGCATCGGCAGGACACCTGAACAGCTCGCGCACGTCTGCGAACGCTTTTACCGCGCCGATACCTCCGGCAAGATTCCCGGCACGGGCCTCGGCATGAGCATCGTCAAGGAGATCGTCGAACTGCACGGCGGTCAGTTGGAACTCACCAGCAAAGTCGGCGCCGGCACCACGGTGACGCTCTGGCTGCCGGCCGGTGATGTCGAAGTCGGCACGCAAGCGCCGGATGCTTTCCCCTCGTCACCAAAGGAGCAAAAAGCATGACGTTAAAAACAACGGTACTCATCGTCGACGACGACAGCAACCTGCGCAAGCTCCTGCGCATGTCGCTCGAAAACAGCCATCGCGTGATCCATGAAGCGGCCACCGCCGCGGAAGGTCTGCGTCTTGCGCCCGATACCGCCGAACAGCATGACTGACCCCATTGCACGCGCCGGTCTGCCGCGCGAATCTCTCTTTCGACCATTTCCTCAAGCCCCATGCTGAGCACCGGTCTGCCCACGAAAACATGGCCGGCCTGGGCGATTCTTGGCATCGGGCTGCTGGGGAGTGTTTATGTCAGCCTTCAGGTCAAGCAGGACACTGAAAATGATGCGGTGAGGCAGTTTGCCTATGCCTGCGATCAGGTCACCCTCAAGATCGAGGAGCGCCTGGGCGCCTATGCGCTGATCCTGCGAGGCGGCACCGGTCTTTTTTCGGCCTCGGCCGTGGTTAACCGCCGGGAGTGGCGCGCCTACATCGAGGCGCTGCAGGCGGCCAAAGGTGTTCCCGGCGTACAGGGGATCGGATTCGCGCAGGTCATCCCGCCGGACCAACTGAGCACCCACATCGCCCGGATCCGTGCTGAAGGATTCCCTGACTACACCGTGCGGCCGCCTGGCGAGCGCACCCTATACACCTCCATCATCTACCTCGAACCCTTCCGCGACCGCAATCTGCGCGCCTTCGGCTACGACATGTTCTCCGAGCCGGTCAGGCGTGCCGCCATGGAGCAGGCGCGCGACAGCGGCGAAGCGGCGCTCTCGGGCAAAGTCGAACTGGTGCAGGAGACCGGCAAGGAAGTCCAGGCCGGAACCCTGATGTATGTACCCGTCTATCGCAACGGCGCGGCGACAAACACGGTCGACCAGAAGCGGGCGGCGCTGATCGGCTGGGCCTACAGCCCTTACCGCATGAATGACCTGATGGGCGGCATTCTTGCCAACTGGACCAGCCTGCAAGGAAGAGAAGCTGACCTGCACATCTACGATGGCACCCGGGCGATCCCTCAAGCGCTGCTGTTCGACAGCAAACCTTTGATGACCCCTGCGCTGCATTCAATCTTCTACCAGACGCGAACGATCAATTTCTACGGTCGTCAGTGGCTGCTGGAATTCGACCAGGCCATAACAGCGTCCAGCATCAGCCATGCGTCCGCGTGGTGGGTTCTGATCGGTAGCCTTGCGCTCAGCGGCTTGCTGTCCGGCTTGATGCTGTCGGTAATCAACACGCGCGCCGAAGCTGTCCGCATCGCCGCCGAACTCATTGCGGACATCAAGGATCACAGCGAACAACTCGGTGCGATTTTTGACCTGAGTCCGGATGGCTTCATCACCTTCGATGCGGCTCACCGCATCAAATATGTCAGCCCCGCGGTCGGCATCATGACCGGACTCAAGGACGACGACATGATCGGTCTCGACGAGGCCGGCTTTTCCAAAGACCTGGCAAACCTCTGTATGCCGGCAGCACGCTTTCCGGGAGTGGCCAGGTTGCGCGAACAACAGAACGCCGTGTCCGCTGGAATAGCGACGGTCGGCCCAACCACGGGGCGTGCGCCTGACACCTATGGCAAACGTCCGGCAGGCACCGACGGGCGGCGTCAGATAATTGAATTGACGGGTTGCGGCAATCGCGTGATCGAAGTCCGCCTGCGCATCGCCCGGACTGAAAACACCTCGCAGATCCTCTACCTTCACGACATCACCCGTGAGACCGAAGTCGATCGGCTGAAGAGCGAGTTCCTCTCCCATGCCGCACACGAACTGCGCACGCCGATGGCGAGCATCTACGGTTTCACGGAACTGCTGATGACGCAGGACTTCGACAAAGCCGAGCGGCGCGATATCCTCGACACGATCTACCGGCAATCCGAACTGATGATATCGATCATCAACGAACTGCTCGACCTCGCCCGCATCGAAGCACGACGCGGCAAGGATTTCACCATCGAGCGCGTCGATGTCGGCGAACTGCTACGCGACGTGGTTGGCGGTTTCAAGACGCCGGATGGCCGCCCATCGCCGACTGAACCATCATCCGGAGGTCCGCTCTGGGTGAGTGCCGACCGCAAGAAACTGATCCAGGCCGTCAGCAACGTGATTTCCAATGCCTACAAGTATTCGCCCGGCGGTGGCACGGTGGGCATCGAGTTGGTGCCGCCGACCAGCGACGTCCCGCTGCTTGGCATCCGCATCGTCGACCACGGCATCGGCATGACCCCGGAGCAACTCGCCCGCGTCTGTGAACGTTTCTACCGCGCGGATGTGTCCGGCAAGATTCCCGGCACGGGTCTGGGCATGAGCATCGTCAAGGAGATCGTCGAATTGCACGGCGGTCAGTTGGAACTCACCAGCAAAGTCGGTGCCGGCACCACGGTGACGCTCTGGCTGCCGGCCGGTAATGTCGAAGTCGGCACGCAAGCGCCGGATACTTTCCCCTCATCACCAAAGGAGCAAAAAGCATGACGTTAAAAACAACGGTACTCATCGTCGACGACGACGGCGACCTGCGCAATCTCCTGCGCATATCGCTCGAAAACAGCCATCGCGTGATCCATGAAGCGGCCACCGCCGAGGAAGGTCTGCGTCTTGCGCTCGATGCCGTGCCCGATGTGCTCCTGCTCGACATCGGCCTGCCCGGACTGGACGGCTTCGATTTTTGCCGGGCCATAGACGAGGACCCGACGCTGTGGAACATGAAAACCGTGATCATCACTGGCCATGATGCTGCGGAGGATATCAGTCAGGCCGAGCGGTTCGGCATCGATGCCTATCTGATCAAGCCATTCTCGCCGCGAACCGTGGTCGAACTCGTCGAGCGGCTTGAACCTCAGCCTCACAAGATGATGGTCATCCTCGCCGACTGACGTTCAGGTTCTGGCTGCGCACCATAAACAACATGAGCCATCCAACCCAGGCAGAAGGCTCGTCCGACTAAATCCGCTTAAGGCAATGCAATCATGACGAAAAACTCAAAGATACTCATCGTCGACGATGACAGCGATTTACGCAATTTCGTCCGTCTCTCGATCGATAACGGCAAACGCGACATTGTCGAAGCCGAAACTGCGCTGGACGGTTTGCATGCCGCAAACGAATCGCCTCCGGATATTCTGTTGCTCGATATCGGACTCCCGGGGCATTTCAGCGGCTTTTCGCTGTGCGAAGCACTTTCGAGAGACCCGCGGCACAACAAGCTGCGGGTCGTCGTGATCAGCGGGCACGGCGAGGCCGAAGACATTGAACAGGCTAAACGCTTCGGAGTTGTTGCTTATGTCGTCAAGCCTTTTTCACCCGCTACGCTGGTGGACCTGATAGACGGTCTGGAAGCGAACTTCAATCAAATGCGGGTGATCGTACCCTGA
>CAIZKA010000069.1 GCA_903933395.1 uncultured beta proteobacterium
TGCATCAGCGCGCCGGCCAGGGCCAGCAGTCCGCCGCAGGCAAACGCCGCCAGCGCGCGCGGCAGCCGCAGGCCATGGATCACCTCGACCGCCAGGCCGCCGTGCTCGCCGCTCAAGGCCCGATAGACATCCGCGGGCGATACCGGCAGGCTGCCCGCCGCCAGAGCGATGACCAGACTCAGCAACGCCAACCCGACGAGGACGGCGAGAATGAACAAGGCGCGGCGACGGGTGGGCATGGGTCAACAGGGGTGGCGCGCAGCAGTCGTGGTTGGCGGCATCGTCGGATCAGATCTTGAGTTCACCGGAAACCATTATCTTGCGCCCGAGTTCGGGATAGGCATTGAAGCTGGTACCGGCACCGTTGCGAATGCCATAACTGTAATAGCGCTTGTTGAATACATTGTCAGCCGACACTCCCCAGGTCCAGTTTCCGGTCGAATGGGAATACTTGATATCGAACAGGCTATAAGAGGGCATCAGGGCAAAGCTGTTGATCTGGTCGTTGTCGTAGCGCTGCGTCCCGACGTACCTGCTGCTGGCGGCAATGTTGTTTCCTTCGCTGATTCGCCACGTCGCATTCAGCGTCAGCAATTGACGCGGTACCAGGGGGACTTCCTTGCCGGCCAGATTGACTCCGTCGTAGCTGCCGGAGCGAAAGCTGGCCTGAGTGCGACGATAGTTCACCCCCAGTGTCAGGGCGGGTTCCGGCTGCCAGGTACCGTCGAGTTCAAATCCGGTGCGCTGGGTCGGCGACAGGTTGGCGTTGCGGCCAAATCCGTAGGTTGGCGTACCGTTCAGGACCAGCAAGTGGATTTCGTTCGTCAGATACGCCGCGAAAGCGGTCGCGCGCAGGCGAACGGACCGGACGCGGTATTCCACGCCGAGTTCCGCGTCATGTGATTTCTGCGGCTGGAGCAGCGAAACGGTACCGGTAAACACGCTGTAGTTTTCGTTGGCGGTGGCAACCCGGAAGCTTTGGCCCCATTTCCCATAGGCATCCCAGCTTGCGGTCAAGCGCTGTCTCAGCGACAGTTCGAAGGCGTTCAGCGTGGTGCGGCGGGCGGTGGCGGCGGGTCGCGAGAAACTGTCCCTGTGCGAACTGGTTCGCAGTCCCGCGCCGACTTCGGTTCCCGCGCCGGCCATCCAGGTTTCCTGCGCGTAGAACGCGTCGTTGGTCTGGTTGGCATTGGCGCGGCCGAACAGGTCGACGTTGCCGTAAGTCCAGCGCGAACTGTCGATGCCCAGGATCAGACTGCCGTTTTGATGCGGAAGACGCAGGCGCGGACTGACGGTAAAAGTATCGGAGTCCGTATCGTTCGCCGAGCCCGATGCGGGGAACTTGTTGCTCGACTTTTTGTTGCGGTAGTCGACATCGATCGCCAGTTCCCCGATCCCGACGGATCGTGTCCCGCTGATTCCGACATTCCAGGTATCGGTCAGTCCATGGTCATTCTGTGTCGTCGATCCGGCCGGGTCGGATGCCAGTTGGGCGGCGGTGCGAGCGCCGGGGAAACGGATCTTCTGCCGGCTGCTGCCAAAGCGCAGCGCTGCGCTGGACATCGCATCATGCCAACGCACGACGCCATCGAACTTGTCTTCGCGATCGTGGTTGTTCACCCGGTAGTTTGACGATACGTACCGGTTGGCGTGCAGCAGCATGCCCAGGTTCTCGTCGGCAAGTTCGACCGTGGCGCGGACATCGCTTGTCCCATAATCGCCATAAGCCGCACGCGCGGCAACACGCCTGCCCTCGCTTCCGGGGTTGCGCGTGATGATGTTGATGGTTCCGGCGGTCGCACCGCCGCCGTAAAGGACTGCGCCCGAACCGCGCACAATCTCGATGCGATCGATCGCATTCAGGGGGATCGAGGCGAGGCGGGCCGGAGTCAGCTCGTTTTCGCTCATGCGCCTGCCGTCAAGAAGGATCAGCGTGTTCTGATCGCCGGACATGCCGAAGCCGCGCAGGTCGACCTGCCAGTTGGTATCGCCCGAACTGCTGCGCACGTGGACACCGCCGAGCTTGGACAGGATCTCCGGCACGCTGGTTGCCGATGAATGGGCAATGGCGGCCGCGGTGATTACGGTTGATCCGGCTGCGGTTGGGCCGGGACTTCCGGCGAAGCGGGTGGCGGTGACGACGACAGTGGACGGATCATCAGCGGCGATTGAAGCAAAAGGGCATAGCAGGCTAGCCGCGCAGGCGGCGATGACAAAACGTTTGTACATGAAAATACTCCCGACGCCGGCGAGCGTCCCCGCAGCCGGTATGTGGCAAATGAATGCTAGGGAGGGGTGGGTGACGGACGGGGCCGGTACAAACCCCCGGCACGCCGCAACCCCGCAACGCATTCGCTGGTTTGTCCTTGGCCGGTCTCCGGGCTTGGAAGTCTTGGTTCATCGCCTTCCCGGATTTACCCAGTGGCGTCTTGATGAA
>CAIZKA010000070.1 GCA_903933395.1 uncultured beta proteobacterium
CATCAGGTAGATGAATCCGCTGCTCTCTTCGCCGAGCAGGTTCTCCGCCGGCACGCGCACGTTGTCGAAGAACAGCTCGCAGGTGTCCTGCGCCTTCATGCCGGCCTTGGAGAGCGGCTTGCCCTTGCTGAAGCCGGCCATGGTGGTATCGACGACGAGCAGGCTGGTGCCCTTCGCTCCCTTGGCCGGATCGGTCTTGGCGACGACGATGACCAGGTCGCAGAGGTAGCCGTTGGTGATGAAGATCTTCGAGCCGTTCACCACGTAGTTGTCACCATCCTTGACCGCGGTGGTACGGACCCCCTGCAGGTCGGAGCCGGCACCCGGTTCGGTCATGGCGATGGCGCCGATCATTTCGCCACTGGCCATCTTCGGCAGATACTTCTGCTTGAGGTGCTCGCTGCCGTAGTGCAGCAGGTAGGGCGCGACGATCTCGGAATGCAGGCCCCAGCCCAGGCCCGTGGCGTTGATGCGGGCGCACTCCTCCATGACGATGACCGAAAAGCGCTTGTCCACGCCGACGCCGCCGTATTCTTCGGGCATGGTGGCGCAGAGCAGGCCGGCGGCGCCGGCCTTGTTCCAGACCTCGCGGTCGACGTGGGTCTGCTCTTCCCAGCGCGCGTGGTGGGGGGCGACCTCCTGCTCCATGAAGCGGCGCACGGTGTCGCGGAAGGCTTCGTGGTCTTCGTCAAACAAGGTGCGTGGGATCGGCATCATGACTGGGGCTCCGTGGTTTCGGTCGAATGAATGCTATTTGTACTTTTTGAACACGATTTTCGCGTCGCGGTGGGCGCGCTCCAGCGTACAGATGGACGGGTCGTCATCGTGGCCGCTGAAAAAATCATCGGCCTGGGCGCGCATCACCATGCTGATCGCCGCCGCGTCGTCCGCCCCGTACTTCTCGGTAATGAGCGTGGTGACTTCGTCGAGGTGTTCTTCGTAGGTCATTTTGAATCGTCCTGTCGTACTGCCGGTTTCGCGCCGGCCAGATACAGCGCTTCCACCTGGTCCCGCGCCCAGGGCGTGCGCCGCAGGAACTTGAGGCTCGAGGCGATACTTGGTTCGTTCAGGAAGCAGCGGATCTCGATCCGCCGGCCCAGGCCATCCCAGCCATGGCGACTCACCAGTTCGCACAGCATCGCCTCCAGAGTGATGCCGTGCAGCGGATTGTTGGGCTGGACTGCGGCCACCGGGTCGGGCGGGTGCTTCGTCGTCATTCATCAGTGTCCGTGCTTGCCGTGCGCTTTCGCCGGCGGAGGCGCCGCTGCGGCCGGTTCGGGATAGCGGATGACCACGATCTGTTCGTCCGGTTCGAGCCAGAATTCGCCGTGCGGCCCTTTGGCATTACCGGTGATCAGCAGGATCAGGCCGTCCTCGACACGCACTTCGGTCACGGTTTCCCAGGCGAAGGTGGGATGGGCGTTGCTTCCGGTGCCGTTATAGATGTGGTCGTTCACCCGTACCTGCGACGCTACCACGGTGATCTTGCTGGTCATGACCGCTTCTCCCTTTTGTTCTGCCGTAGCGTAACAGAGGCGCCATAAAAAGTCGGCGCCGGCGACACGGCGAGCCGTGGTCAGGTTGCCGGCATCAGTCGCATCCGCAAGCCATCGAGGAAGGCATCGCAGTCCTGCTCCACCTTGGCATCGAGCAGGTGGTCCGCACGCGTCCTGCCGAGGTTGACCGCCATGACCGGCTTTCCCTCGCGGCGGGCGAACTCGACGAAGCGGAATCCCGAATACACCATCAGCGAGGAACCCACCACCAGAAGCCCGGCCGCCGCCTTGATGGCCGCCATGGCGGACGCCACCCGCTCCCGCGGCACGCTGTCGCCGAAGAACACCACATCCGGCTTGAGCAGGCCGCCGCAGGCGGGACAGGCCGGCACCCTGAATCCGGCATACAGCTCTGCGGCCACATGGGCGTCGCCATCCGGCGCGACCGGCGCCGGATTGCCCGCCAGTTCGGGATTGGCCGCATGCAACCAGTCCTGCACCGCGGCGCGTGGATGTCTGGCCCGGCATGACAGGCAGATCACCGCTGCCAGTCCGCCGTGAAGCTCCAGCACGCTGGCACTGCCCGCCTTGTGGTGCAGGCCGTCGACGTTCTGCGTGACTATCAGCTCGACCCGGCCGGCGCGCTCCAGCTGTGCCAGCGCATGGTGCCCGCGGCCCGGGGCCGCCCGCGCCACCGTCGGCCAGCCGAAGAAACTGCGCGCCCAATAGCGCTGCCGGACGCTTTCAAGGCGCAGGAAGTCGCTGTGCTGGATCGGCTGCGCGCCCTTCCAGCGGCCCTCACAGTCGCGATAATCCGGGATCCCGCTGGCTGTGCTGAGCCCGGCGCCGGAGAGGACCACCACCGGGCCACGCTCCAGCAGCTTGCCGACCCGATCGCCGGCATTGTCCGTCGCACGTCCGGCTTCGTTCGATTTCATCTTCAATGGGCCGGCCATGAATGAGGAACGGTGATTATCTTGCA
>CAIZKA010000071.1 GCA_903933395.1 uncultured beta proteobacterium
AACATCCAGCGTGCCGTCGCTGGAGTGGTCGTCGGCGGCCCAGATGCGCCAATCGGTGTGGGTCTGGGCGGCTACGGAATCGAGCTGCCGGGGGAGGAAACGCTCGCCCTGATGGGTGCAAAGAAAAATTGCCACATGGGAGGAATGCGCTGCCATCAGGGGCTACACCGGATCGGAACCAGAACGGCCCGAATTTTACACGGCAGTCCCGGCCCGGCCCGGTCCGGGTATCGCCATTTGCGCAGCCGGGTATTTGCCCGTTTTTTCCCTGAATCGAAGAAGCGGAACCGTCGGTACAGTGCGGAAATTGTCGGGTTTGGCGGAGATGGCGACCAATATGGTGATGTCAGGCAGGTTGTGGATAGTGATGATCGGTGCCCTCGTGGCCCTGGTTCCGGTGGCACAGGCGGCCGGGCAAAAGACGACCAAGGCGTCGAAAGGCAAACCGGCCGAGGCGAAGGCGGGGCTGGTCGTGTTTACGGATTCGCGAGGCTGCAAGCTGTGGTCATCCGATTCGGCGATAAAGCGGATGAAAGAGATTGCATCGAACGGCGCCGTGACCTGGCAGGGCGTCTGCAAGAACGGATTTATTTCCGGCACCGGCGTGTTGCGCGAAGAAGGTCAGGCAGCAATTGACGGGAGGACAAAGAAGTTTGCCTACTTCCTGTCGGGCAGCGCGAACAAGGGCGTTCGCACCGGGCAATGGAAGCGGGAAAGCTTTGAAAAGTTCAGCGACAGCCCGAGGTTCACGGCAGGCATCGCTACTTTGGAGTTCGTGAATGGCGTTGCCGTGGGTCCCCCCAAACCGGTCACCGTGACCTCCTGGAGCCAATACAGCGTAAATTTCAGCACCCGGATTCTCGCTCCGGCGCTGAAAGAGCAGTCTCAATCGGCGTCGGCGAGCGACAGCCAGCCTGCCGCGATTGTTCCCGATTCGCCGCCTGCGAAACGTGCGGAACCTGTCGCTTCGCCTGAAGTGACGGCGCCGTCGCCGGCGGCTACACCGGCGCCACCGACGGTGCCACCTGCGGCTCAGCAGCAGGCCGCATCTTTACCTGCTCCACCGGTGCCGGCGCCGCCGGCGAAGCCCGCCGCGCCGGAACCCGTGGCCGCGGTGGCCGTAGCTCCGGCATCAGCACAGGCATCGGCACCAGCAGCCGTGCCAGCGGCACCGGCCCCGACTCCTGCACCGATAGCCGCACCCGCGCCTCCACCGGCTAAAGCTCCTGCATCCGCACCTGCAACATCATCGATTTTCTCTTTTTCGGCACTGAAGTCCGCACTGTCGTCGGTGCTGGGGCGGGCACCCACTCCTGCTCCTGCTCCTGCACCTGCACCGGCCCCTGCACCGGCCCCCGCACCGGCCCCCGCACCCGCACCCGCACCCGCACCCGCACCCGCACCCGCACCCGCACCCGCACCCGCACCCGCACCCGCACCCGCACCCGCACCCGCACCCGCACCCGCACCGGCCCCCGCACCGGCACCGGCACCGGCACCGGCACCGGCACCTGCACCTGCGCCGGTCCCCGTACCGACGCCTGCACCCACACCCGCGGTCAAGACCCCGCCCGCAAAGCCTGTACCGGCGGTTGTCGCCGCGAAGACTCCCGCTGCTCCGGCGGCGACACGGGAGGTTGCGGTCAAGCTGACGACGCAGATTCCCGCCTTCGCCGAGGGGCAGTCTTTCACGTTCGGCTCCGGCTGCTACATGGATACCCTGGACGGCCAGATATGGGAAAGCCAGGTGCTGACGGTCAAGGACCGCAAGGGATTCCGGATCCACGGCTGGGGGGTGGATGCCGAAGGGAAGAGGTTGTCCGAGGCAACCTATCTGCGCCTGGAAAGTTCCGATGGCCGCCGATTCTATGCCGCCACGACCCCGGAAGATCGCCCGGATGTCGCCACGCACCTGGGCCTGCCCGCGCTCGTCAAGTCCGGCTATCGTGCGCTGGTTTCCGCCGAGAACCTGCCGGCGGGGGAGTATGACGTGATGATTCTGATGAATGTCGGCGGGCGCAACATGCTGTGCAGCAACGGGCGGACGCTGAAACTTTAGGGAAGTGCCAATTCGTCATTCCGGCGAAGGCCGGAATCCAGGGCTGCGTAGCCCGTCAAATGGCCCGCTGGATACCGGCCTTCGCCGGTATGACGCTTCGAAATTAGTGTCGAGTTCGGCGGTGCGCCACGCCGGCCCGTTTGATTAAGGATGATGCGTGAATTATGATCCGCCCTTCATATCGGGGGCATGGCGTCCGGGCGCCGGGTGGTAGATGACATTCATTCTTGCGGCGCTTGTCGCGGCTTTCCTGGTGACCTTGTACATCGTGCGCCGTACGCTTGCCGACGCACGGGCGGGCAGGGCCGCGCCGGACGGGGCCAGGCTGACGGCCTGGACGCGGGCAGCCAACTTGAAGGGATGGGGCCGCGCCGGCGGGCTCGGTGTGGCGGCGGGGCTGCTACTCAGCCTTGTGCTCAGGTTGTCCGACAGCGTGGAGGTCGCCGGCGCGGGCCTGCTGCTGCTGCTGGCGGCCATGCCGGTATTCGTCGCCGGCGTGGTCGATGATTTCACCCAGAACGTGCGTCCGTCGATACGCCTTGCGGCGGCCTTCGTTTCTGCGGCTCTGGCCGGATTTCTGCTGAACACATGGGTAGTCCGCATCGATGTGCCGCTGGTGGATGCGGCTTTCGCCGTGCCTGCCGTGGCCGTGGTGTTTTCCGTGGTGCTGGTGGCCGGCCTGATCAATGCCTTCAACATCATCGACGGTTTCAACGGGCTGGCGGGCGGGGTCGCCAGCCTGATCCTGCTGGGCATCACCTATGTCGCCTTCAAGGCGGGCGACCCGCTGGTGCTTGCGATTTCCGTGACGGCGATCGGCGCCATTGCCGGCTTCATGCTGTTCAATTTTCCGCGCGGCCTGATTTATCTCGGCGACGGTGGCGCCTATCTTCTGGGGTTCTGGATCGGCGAACTGCTGATTCTGCTGGTGGCGCGCAATCCGCAGGTATCGCC
>CAIZKA010000072.1 GCA_903933395.1 uncultured beta proteobacterium
CGCAACCACCGTGACGTCCAGTTCGAAGGCGCGCGCAAGATCTCCGCCGAAGCCATGGCCGAGAAGCGGGCCGACGGCAAGAGCCACCTCGTCACCAACCAGGCCTGCTTCGGCTGCACCATCGCCTGCGGGCGGATCTCCAAGCTCGACGAAACCCACTTCAGCGTCGTGAACAAGCCGCAGTACTGGGGCGCCACCGGCGGCCTCGAATACGAAGCCGCCTGGGCCCTGGGCAACAACACCGGCACCGACGACCTCGAAGCCCTGCAGTACGCCAACATCCTGTGCAACGAAGACGGCTTCGACCCCATCTCCTTCGGCGCCACCATCAGTGCCGCCATGGAACTGTTCGAACTGGGCATCCTCACCAAGGAACAGATCGGCATGGACGCCCCCTTCGGTTCCGCCGCCGCCCTGTGCACGCTGGCCGAAATGACCGCCCAGGGCATCGGCTTCGGCAAGGAACTGGGCATGGGCTCCTATCGCCTGTGCGAGAAGTACGGCCGCCCCGACCTCTCCATGGGCGTCAAGAAGCAGGAATTCCCCGCCTACGACGCGCGCGGCATCCAGGGCATCGGCCTGGGCTACGCCACCTCGAACCGCGGCGCCTGTCATCTGCGCGCCTACACGGTGGCCTCCGAAGTGCTGGGCATCCCGGTCAAGACCGACCCGCTGGTCACCGAAGGCAAGGCCGATCTGGTCAAGGCCTTCCAGGACGCCACGGCCGTGTTCGACTCCTCGGGCACCTGCGTCTTCACCACCTTCGCCTGGACCCTGGCCGACCTGCAGCCGCAGCTCGATGCCGCCTGTGAAGGCGGCTGGGACATGGACAAGCTCAACCTGATCGGCGAGCGCATCCACAACATGGAGCGCCTGTTCAACAACGCCGCCGGCTTCACCGCCAAGGACGACGACCTGCCGCCGCGCCTGAAGACCGAAGCGGCCAAGACCGGTCCGGCCAAGGGTCTGGTCTCCGGCATCGACAAGATGCGGCCGGAGTACTACAAGGTCCGCGGCTGGACCCCGGAAGGCGTACCGACCAAGGAAACCCTTACCCGTCTGGGTCTGTAATTCCTGCAGCAACCCCAGGGGACCGGCCACGCCGGTCCCCTGCCTTTTTATAAGGATATGCCATGAAACACGTCATCATCGGCAATGGCCCGGCGGGGCTCGTCGCCGCCGAAACCCTGCGGCGCCTGCAACCCGATGCCGAAATCGCCCTCATCGGCGACGAAGCCGAACCGCCGTACTCGCGCATGGCGATTCCCTACTTCCTGATCGGCAAGATCACCGACAGCGGCACGCATCTGCGCAAGGGCCACGACCACTACGCCAGGGAGCGCCTCCACCTCATCGAAGGCAAGGTGACCAAGGTCGACGCCAAAGCCAGGCAGGTCGAGTTCGCCAGCGGCGAGCGCCTGCCTTACGACCGCCTGCTGGTCGCCAGCGGCTCGCAGCCCTTGCGGCCGAAAGTCACCGGCATGGACCTGCCCGGCGTGCACACCTGCTGGACCATCGAGGACGGGCGCGCCATTGCAGAAAAAGCCAAGCCCGGTGCCCGCGTCCTGCAGATCGGTGCCGGCTTCATCGGCTGCATCATCATGGAAGCGCTGGCCGCGCGTGGCGTCAAGCTGACCGTGGTGGAGATGGGCGACCGCATGGTGCCGCGCATGATGACCGCCAAGGCCGGCAACCTGATCCGTCAATGGGTCGAGCACAAGGGCATCGGCGTCCATGTCAACGCCGGGGTCACCTCCATCGTGCAAAAGGATGGTGCGCTCCTGGCCAAACTCAGCACCGGCACCGAGATTGCCGCCGACCTGGTGATCTGCGCTGCCGGTGTGGCGCCCAACACCGGCTTTCTGGCGGGCAGCGGCGTGGACATCGGGCGCGGCATCCGGGTGGACGCCGGCATGCGCACCAGCGTCGCCGACATCTATGCGGCGGGCGACGTCACCGAAGCCATCGGTTTCCACAGCGGCCAACCCGAACTCAATGCGATCCAGCCCAACGCCGTCGATCAGGCGCGCGTGGCCGCCCACAACATGGCCGGCGGCACCGCAACCAGTGGCGGTAGCCTGGCGATCAACGTGCTGGACACCCTGGGCCTGATTTCGACCTCCTTCGGCCAGTGGCAGGGGGTGGGCAAGGAAGAGGGCGGGGCTGCCGTGGAACTGGTCGACGAAGCGAACTACCATTACCTGTCGCTGCAGTTCAAGGACGATATCCTGATCGGCGCCACCAGCATCGGCTGGACCAATCATGTCGGCGCATTGCGCGGGCTGGTGCAGACCCAGGCGCCGCTGGGCGAGTGGAAGGCGCGCCTGCTGGCCGACCCGACACAGTTCATGATGGCCTATCTGGGTACTGCGCAGAAGGCGGCATGAGGATCACGTTCAAGCTGTTTGCCACCCTGCAGGACTATCTTCCGCCCGAGGGTAAAAAGACCAACGCGCTGTCGCTGGACCTGGAGGATGGCACGA
>CAIZKA010000073.1 GCA_903933395.1 uncultured beta proteobacterium
GAGATCCACGTCGAGGCGGTGCCGACCAAGTATCCGCAGGGCTCGGAGAAGATGCTGATCATGGCCCTGTTCGGCACCGAGATGCCGGCGGGCGGCCTGCCCATCGCGCTGGGCATGGTGGTCAGCAACGTCGGCACCCTGGCCGCGCTGGGCAAACTGCTGCCGGCGGGGCAGGGCCTCACCGAGCGAGTGATCACGGTCACCGGTTCCGGCGTGGCGCGGCCGGGCGATTACCGCGTGATCCTCGGCACGCCGCTCAAGTTCGTGCTCGACTATGCCGGCGTGCCGGCGGTCGACGCCATGGATGCGCGGCAGGTGATCCTCGGCGGGCCGATGATGGGGCAGGCCATCGGTTCGCTCGACGTGCCGATCACCAAAGGCATCTCGGGCGTGCTGGTGTTTCGCCGCGAGGACATGCTGGCGCGCGAATCGCGGCAGACCTATCCCTGCATCAAGTGCGGCGAATGCGTCGAATCCTGCCCGATGGGCCTCAACCCGTCGGCGCTGGGCATGCTCGCCGCCAAGCGCGAGTACGAATTGATGGGCGAGCAGTACTTCCTCGGCGACTGCTTCGAGTGCGGCTGCTGCACCTACGTCTGCCCGTCCAACATTCCGCTGGTGCAGCAGTTCCGCGTCGCCAAGCAGATCCTGCGGGAGAAGGCGGCATGAAACCCGAAACCATTAGCCACAGAGGACACAGAGGGCACAGAGCAAACCCGGATCGGGCCTTTCTCTCTGTGATCTCTGTGTCCTCTGTGGCCAAAAAGGTTTGCCAGCCATGACCCATCCGCTGATCGAAATCCGCTCCGCGCCGCACGTCCAGGCGGCGAAGACCGTCGAGACCATCATGCGCCACGTGGTGTACTCGCTGCTGCCGATCTGCGCCTTCTATGTCTATCAGTACGGCATTTCGGCGCTGGCCTCGATCGTCGTCGTCACTGCCGCCTGCCTGCTGACCGAGCGCTTCTTCGTGCGCACCGGCACGCAGGCGGGGCGTTTGTCCGACTACTCGGCCGTGATCACCGGCCTGCTGCTGGCGCTGACGCTGCCGCCGGGCTTTCCGCTGTGGATGGGCGTGGTCGCCGGGGTCGTGGCGATCGCTCTCGGCAAGGCGCTGTTCGGCGGCATCGGCTTCAATGTCTTCAACCCGGCGCTGGTGGGCCGCGCCTTTGTCCAGGCGGCGTTTCCGACCGCCATCGCGACCTACACGCCGTCTTTCCTGCCCGGTCGCTTCACCGAGTTCATTCCATCGTCATTGGCCTGGCCGCTGATGGTGCCGGCCGACGCCGCCGCCTGGCTCAAGGCAAAGAACCTCGATGCGCTGGCCGGCGCGACGCCGCTGGCAAAATGGAAGTTTGACGGCGTGATGGCCAATGCCGACGAACTGCTGACATCGCTCTCCGGCCACATGGCGGTCGGCCCGTCGCCGCTGCTGATCCTGCTCTGCGGCGCCTATCTCGCAGCGCGCCGCTTCATGGACTGGCGCGTCCCGCTGGCCATCCTCGGCAGTGCGGCGCTGACGGCCTGGCTCTTGTTCGCCTTCGACGCGACGCGCTACCCGAATCCCTTCTTCATGCTGTTCTCCGGCGGCCTGATCTTGGGTGCCGTGTACATGGCGACCGACATGGCGACCTCGCCGGTGACGCCCAAGGGCATGTGGGTCTACGGCGCGCTGATCGGCCTGCTGACGGTGGTGATCCGCTACTACAGCGGCCTGCCGGAAGGCGTCATGTACGCGATCCTGATCGCCAACGCGGCCTCGCCCCTGATCGAGAAGATCACCCAGCCGGTGCCCTTCGGCCGCGGCGCGCTCGATCGCCGCAAGCGCGCCACCTACCCGCTGAATCCGGGTTACATCTCGCGCGAAGAAGCCGGCGCGGTAACGCCGAAGAAGC
>CAIZKA010000074.1 GCA_903933395.1 uncultured beta proteobacterium
GCGTCCTTGGCGGTTCCCGCGCTTCATCGGAAGATGTCGCCACTCCCGCAGCGGCACGGATGAGTTACCTGGTGCAGACGATCTCGAGAGTGTCCTCGGCGGGTGTGCCGGGCGCAAAAGCCGCCCATGTGCTCGGAGCATCAACCAATACCAGCGCTTTCCCGGCTGCCATCGGTTCGGGGTGTGTGGAAGTCGCGAGAACCCTGAACCGTTCATCCTTGCAGTCGTATTCAACCAGGAGTCGCCGCGACATCGCGCCGTGTTCATCTCGCTGTTTCAGGTCTTGCACCTGCCACACCTTGCGGAAGTTGCCGTTCTTGCGGATCGAAGAGGGTTCAATGTAGGCGACCAGGTCATTGGACTCCGACACGGCCACCCACTCGGCCCATGCCGGTGCCGCGACCACGGCAATCAGGAAATACAGAATGATTCGCATGACACTCCCCCAGACTGCAGACTTGTCCCGATGTCGCCATTCACGCGGCGGCACGGGTTCCCCGCCAAGGGATTCTACCTGCTCCAAACCCCCCGCCTGGATTGCCTTCAGCCGCCCTTGCGGCGTGACAGGGGATGGCGCGGCACGTCCGGATGGCGGCGTGCGGGAGGACCCTTGACCGGTTTGGCGGGCGCGGTGGATGTTGATCGCCGTGTCGCCGGCGCCGACTCTTGCGTTCGTTTCATAGCGTGGGCTGAATAGCCCGGTTTGTGCGGCAATGACGACGTCCCGGTGCCTGCGGGTTGCCAGGCCGGTATCAGGTGGCGCTTGCCCGGCCCGATCAGGTCGGCGCGGCCCATGGCTTTCAGGGCTTCGCGCAGCAGGGGCCAGTTCTCGGCATCGTGATAGCGCAGGAAGGCCTTGTGCAGTTTGCGCTGGCGTCCGCCGCGCACCACCGTAACGTTTTCCGATTCCGGCGTGACCTTGCGCAGCGGGTTCTTTTCCGTGTGCCACATCGCGGTGGCCAGCGCCAGCGGCGTGGGCAGGAAGGTCTGCACCTGGTCGAGGCGGAAGCCGTTCTTCTTCAGCCACAGCGCCAGCTCCAGCATGTCTTCGTCGGTGGTGCCGGGGTGGGCGGCGATGAAGTAGGGGATCAGGTACTGCTCCTTGCCGGCTTCCTTCGAGAACTTGTCGAACATCTGCTTGAAGCGTTCGTAGGCGCCCATGCCAGGCTTCATCATTTTCGACAGCGGGCCTTCCTCGCTGTGCTCGGGCGCGATCTTGAGGTAGCCGCCGACGTGGTGCGTCACCAGTTCCTTGACGTACTCGGGCGAGCGCACCGCAAGGTCGTAGCGCAGGCCCGAGCCGATCAGGATCTTCTTGATGCCGGGCAGGGCGCGGGCCTTGCGGTAGAGCGAGATCAGCGGCGCGTGGTCGGTGTTGAGGTTTTCGCAGATGCCCGGGTAGACGCAACTCAGGCGGCGGCAGGAGGACTCGATCTTCGGATCCTTGCAGGCCATGCGGTACATGTTGGCGGTGGGCCCGCCGATGTCGGAGATGACGCCGGTGAAGCCGGGCGTCTTGTCGCGGATCTCCTCGACTTCACGCAGGATCGAGGCTTCCGAGCGGCTCTGGATGATGCGGCCTTCGTGCTCGGTGATCGAGCAGAAGGTGCAGCCGCCGAAACAGCCGCGCATGATGTTGATCGAGAAGCGGATCATCTCCCAGGCCGGGATCTTGGCGTCGCGATAGGCCGGATGCGGCGCGCGGGCATACGGCAGGCCGAATACGTGGTCCATTTCTTCTGTGGTCAGTGGAATCGGCGGCGGGTTGAGCCAGACGTCGCGCATACTCGCGCCCTCGCCATGGGCCTGGATCAGGGCGCGGGCGTTGCCGGGATTCGATTCGAGATGGAAGGTGCGCGAGGCGTGGGCGTAAAGCACCGGGTCGTCGCGCACCTGCTCGTAGGAGGGCAGGCGGATCGCAGTGTGCGCGCGCGCCGCCTTGTTCTGCGCCAGGCGCTCGGCGCGGGTAACGACGCGCACGATCGCCGTGCCGCCGGCGCCGACTTTTGCGGTCTGCTTTTCGGCCTCCATCGCATACGGGTCAGGGTGGGCATGCACCGCGCCCGGCGTATCGACCGTGGTCGACTCGGCTGTGGTCCATTCCGGCCCCGGCAGCCAGCCGTGCGGCACCATGAAGGCCGTGCCGCGCAGGTCGCGGATCTCGCAGATCTTTTCGCCTTGCGCCAGGCGGTGGGCGACTTCGACCAGCGCCCGTTCGGCATTGCCGAAGAGCAGCAGGTCCGCCTTGGAATGCGGCAGGATCGAGCGCCGCACCTTGTCCGACCAGTAGTCGTAGTGGGCGATGCGGCGCAAGGACGCCTCGATGCTGCCGATCACCAGCGGCACCTCGGGAAAGGCTTCGCGGGCGCGCTGCGAATACACGATCACGGCGCGGTCGGGGCGGCGGTCGGCGGCGGCGTTGGGCGTGTAGGCATCGTCCGAGCGGATCTTGCGGTCTGCGGTGTAGCGGTTGACCATCGAATCCATGTTGCCGGCGGTGATGCCGAAGAACAGCTTCGGCCGGCCCAGGCGCTTGAAATCATCCGCCGAATGCCAGTCCGGCTGGCTGATGATGCCGACGCGGAATCCTTGCGCTTCCAGCAGGCGGCCGACCAGCGCCATGCCGAAGCTGGGATGGTCGATGTAGGCGTCGCCCGTGACGAGGATGATGTCGCACTCGTCCCAGCCCAGCGCGTCCATCTCCGCGCGCGACATCGGCAGGAAAGGCGCCGTGCCGAAGCGTTGCGCCCAGTACTTGCGATAGGAGGTGAGCGGCTTCGCCGCAACGGCAGTCATGGTCATGACAGTAGTTGACCGCTTAAAACTTGTGAAGAAATCGTAGCGAGCGGGCCGCAGCGGGGTGCGGCCGGAGCGCAGCTACCGGAAC
>CAIZKA010000075.1 GCA_903933395.1 uncultured beta proteobacterium
GGCAGCCTGCTCGCCGCCCATCACGCTGATCCGCGCATTGGGCCACATCCACAGCATGCGCGGGCTGTAGGCACGGCCGCACATGCCGTAGTTGCCGGCGCCGAAACTGCCACCGATGATCAGGGTGAATTTCGGCACCTGGGTGGTCGCCACTGCGGTGACCATCTTCGCGCCGTCCTTGGCGATGCCGCCGTTCTCGTACTTGCGGCCGACCATGAAGCCGGTGATGTTCTGCAGGAACAAGAGCGGAATGCCGCGCTGGGAGCACAGCTCGATGAAGTGCGCGCCCTTCTGCGCCGATTCGCCGAAGAGGATGCCGTTGTTGGCGACGATGCCCAGCGGATAGCCGTGGAGCCGCGCGAAGCCGGTGACCAGCGTGGTGCCGTAGCGCGACTTGAATTCGTCGAAGCGCGAACCGTCGACCAGTCGGGCGATGACTTCGCGCACGTCGTAGGGCTTCCTGGTGTCGAAGGGAATCACGCCGCCGAGCTCGGCCGGGTCGTAGAGCGGTTCTTCCGGAGTGGCGATGTCGAGCGACACCGGCTTCTGCCAGTTGAGGTTGCCGACGATGCGGCGCGCGATGGACAAGGCGTGGTGGTCGTTCTCGGCCAGGTGGTCGCAGACGCCCGAGATGCGCGTATGCACGTCGCCGCCGCCGAGGTCTTCGGCGCTGACCACCTCGCCGGTGGCGGCCTTGACCAGCGGCGGGCCGCCGAGAAAAATGGTGCCCTGGTTCTTGACGATGACGGATTCGTCCGACATGGCCGGCATGTAGGCGCCGCCCGCCGTGCAGGAGCCCATGACGATGCCGATCTGCGGGATGCCCAGCGCCGACATGTTGGCCTGGTTGTAGAAGATGCGGCCGAAGTGGTCGCGGTCGGGAAAGACCTCATCCTGCGTCGGCAGGTTGGCACCGCCGGAGTCGACCAGGTAGATGCAGGGCAGGCGATTCTGCTGCGCGATTTCCTGTGCGCGCAGATGCTTCTTCACCGTCAGCGGAAAGTAGGAGCCGCCCTTCACCGTCGCGTCGTTGGCGATGATCATGCACTCGACGCCCTTGACCCGGCCGATGCCGGTGACCACGCCGGCCGAAGCCACGTCGCCGCTGTACATGCCCATCGCGGCCAGTGCCGAGAATTCGAGGAAGGCCGCACCCGGATCGAGCAGGGCATTGATCCGCTCGCGTGGCAACAATTTGCCGCGCGCCTTGTGCTTGGCCGCGGTCTCCGGCGAACCGCCGCCCGAGACGGCGATGGTCTTCTCGCGCAGGTCGGCGACCAGTGCGCTCATCGCGGCAGCGTTGGCCTTGAACTCCTCGCTGCGCGTGTTGAGCTTTGACTTGATAACTGACACTAGAACCCTCCCGTGGCGAGCCACTTGTCGATTTGCGGCAGGCGGTCGGCGCCCCAGAAGGGCTCGCCATCCACCATGAAATAGGGTGCGCCGAACATTCCCCTGGCAATCGCCGTGTCGGTTTCCTGCTTCACCCGATCCTTGATTTCCGGCGTCGCAATGGCGACCGTGAAGGCCTCGCCGTCAATGCCGAGGCCGGTCGCGATCTCCTGCACCACCTGGCCTTCGCTGATGTCGCGGCCTTCCACCCAGTAGGCGCGGAACACGGCGTGCGCAAACTCCCTGGCTTTCCCGCAGTCCTGCCCGTGCAGCCAGTAGTAACCCCGCGCGGCGGCCAGCGTGGCGAGCGGAAATTTCGGCGGAAACTTGTAAGAAACGCCCATGAAGCGCGCCGAGCGCTCGATGTCGCGCTTGCTGTACTCGCCCTTGAGCGGCACGGTCAGCAAGAGCGGCAGGCCCGAGGCCTTGAAGGCGGCGCCGAGCATGACCGGCCGCCACTTGACCCGGCGATCGTACTTGGCCGCAAGCTCGTCGATGCTCTCGCTGGCGAGGTAGGAGTAAGGCGAGGAAAAGTCGAACCAGAACTCTATGGGGTCAGCCATGATTTTCTCCTGTCAACGACTCAGGCTTCGGCCGATGACGAGTCGCTGGATGTCGGACGCGCCTTCGTAGATCTGGCAGACACGCACGTCGCGGTAGATGCGCTCGACCGGGAAGTCGCTGACGTAACCGTAGCCGCCGTGGATCTGGATCGCGTCGGAACAGACCTTCTCGGCCATCTCGGAGGCGAACAGCTTGGCCATCGAGGCTTCCTTGAGGCAGGGCCGGCCGGCATCGCGCAAGGCGGCGGCATGGTGCACCATCTGCCGCGCGACCTCGATCTGCGTCGCCATGTCGGCGAGGCGGAAATTCACGGCCTGGTGTTCGAAGATCGGCTTGCCGAAACTCTCGCGCTCATGCGAATACTGCAGCGCCGCCTCGAAGGCCGCGCGTGCCATGCCCACCGCCTGCGCCGAGATGCCGATACGACCGCCTTCAAGATTGGACAGGGCGATGCGATAACCCTGCCCCTCCGCGCCGAGCAGGTTTTCTGCGGGAATGCGACAGTTCTCGAACAGGATCTGCGCCGTGTCGGAAGCGTGCTGGCCGAGCTTTTCCTCGACCCGGGCGACGATGTAGCCCGGCGCATCGGCCGGCACGATGAAAGCCGAAATGCCCTTCTTGCCGGCGCCAGGATCGGTGACGGCGAAGACCACGGCGACCTGCGCATTCTTGCCGGTGGTGATGAACTGCTTGACGCCGTTGAGCACCCAGTGGTCGCCGTCCCGGACTGCTTTGGTGCGGATCGCCGCAGCGTCGGAGCCGACATGCGGCTCGGTCAGGCAGAAGCAGCCCAGCCATTCGCCGCCGGCCAGCTTCTTCAGGTATTTCTCTTTCTGCGCGTCCGTGCCGAAGACATTGATCGGGCCGCAGACCACCGAGTTCTGCACACTGATGATGGTGGATATCGCGCCGTCGCCGGCGGCGATTTCTTCGAGTGCCAGCGCCAGGGAAACGTAGTCCAGTCCGGCGCCGCCCCATTCTTCCGGCACCACCATGCCGCAGACGCCGAGTTCGCCGAGCTGGCGCAGTTCCTCGCGCGGGAAGTGCGAGGTACGATCCCATTCGGCGGCTTTCGGCGCGAGCTGTTCGCGCGCGAAGTCGCGCAGCATGTCGCGTATCTGTTCCTGTTCGGGCGTCAGCACCATGATCAGCAGAGCTCGACGCCGACAGCCGTGGCTTCACCGCCGCCGATGCAGAGGCTGGCAACGCCGCGCTTCTTCCCCTGCTTCTTCAGTGCGCCGATCAGCGTGACGATGACGCGAGCGCCGGAAGCACCGATCGGGTGTCCCAGGGCGCAAGCGCCGCCATGAACGTTGACCTTGTCGTGCGGCAGCTTGAGGTCGTGCATCGCCGCCATGGTGACCACGGCGAAGGCTTCGTTGATCTCCCAGAGGTCGACGCTGTCGACGTTCCAGTTGTTCTTCGCCAGCAGCTTCTTCATGGCGCCGACCGGAGCGGTGGTAAAGAGACCCGGTTCCTGAGCGAAGGTGCTGTGGCCGACCATCGTCGCAACGGGCTTGAGGCCGAGCTTCGCCGCGGTCGAGGCGCGCATCATGACCAAGGCAGCCGCGCCGTCGGAAATCGACGAGGAGTTGGCCGCGGTCACGGTGCCGTCCTTGCGGAAGGCCGGCTTCAGGCCGGGGATCTTTTCCAGTTGCGCCTTGAAGGGTTGCTCGTCCTTGTCGATGACGACATCGCCCTTGCGACCGGAAACGGTAACGGGGGCGATCTCCCAGGCGAAGCTGCCGTCGGTATTGGCCTGCTTGGCGCGCGTGGTGGACGCAATGGCGAAAGCGTCCTGCGCCTCGCGCGTGAATTTGTAGCTGCCGGCACAGTCCTCGGCGAAGGTGCCCATCAGGCGGCCTTTGTCATAGGCGTCTTCGAGGCCGTCGAGAAACATGTGGTCCTTGACTTCGCCGTGGCCGAGGCGGAAGCCGCCGCGCGCCTTGGGTAGCAGGTAGGGCGCGTTGGTCA
Organism: uncultured beta proteobacterium; assembly: GCA_903933395.1. Classification (GTDB taxonomy): domain Bacteria; phylum Pseudomonadota; class Gammaproteobacteria; order Burkholderiales; family Rhodocyclaceae; genus Sulfuritalea. Next base: position 3,931 of record CAIZKA010000075.1, read on the forward strand.
TCGATTCCATGCCGCCGGCGACCATGACCTCGACGCTGCCGGCGGCGAGCATGTCGTGGGCGTACATCGCGGCGCGCATGCCAGAACCGCACATCTTGTTCACAGTGGTGCAGCCTGCAGCGAGCGGCAGTCCGGCGCCGAGCGACGCCTGCCGCGCCGGGGCCTGCCCCTGGCCGGCGGGCAGCACGCAGCCCATGATGACCTCATCGACCTGCACAGGCGCCAGCCCGGCGCGCTCGACGGCGGCCTTGATGGCGACGCTGCCGATCTGGGCGCAGGTGAGAGAAGCGAAGTCGCCCATGAAGCCGCCCATGGGCGTGCGGGCGGCGGAAACGATGACGATGGGATCGGCGGGTTTTGCAGACACGGGGCTTCCTTTCAGATCAGTGTTGAGAGCGCGGCTTCGTAGCGCTCGGCGACATGTTCGGGGGCCGTGACGGTGAGGCCGAGGTCGCGGATCAGGCCGTCCTTGAGGCCGTAGATCCAGCCGTGGATGGTCAGGTCCTGGCCGCGGCGCCAGGCGTCCTCGACGACGATGGTGCGCGAAACGTTGATCACCTGCTCCAGCACGTTGAGTTCGCACAGGCGGTCGTGGCGCTTTTCAGCGGGCAATTCGTCGACGCGTGCGAGATGCTTGACATGCACATCCTGCACATGGCGCAGCCAGAGGTCGGCCAGCCCCACGCGCTGATGCTCGAGCGCCGCCTGCACGCCGCCGCAGCCGTAGTGGCCGACGACCATGATGTGCCTCACCTTGAGCACGTCGATGGCGAACTGGATCACCGACAGGCAGTTGAGATCGCTGTGCACCACGACGTTGGCGACGTTGCGATGGACGAAGACCTCGCCCGGCAGCAGGCCGACGATCTGATTGGCCGGCACTCGCGAATCGGAGCAGCCGATCCAGAGGTACTCGGGGGATTGCAGGTGCGACAGGCGCTCGAAATAATCCGGATCGACCTCGCGGATCTGCTGCGCCCAGGCGCGGTTGAAATCGAACAGGTGGTAAAGGTTGTCGTTCTCGACCTTGTCCTCGGACCAGTTTTCCAGGTCGAGCGCGAGAAACTGGGTGCCTTCCACCGGCGTCTGGTAATAGGCGGGCGCGGCCGTAAAACCGAGGTCGCGATAGAGCTTGACGGCGATGCGCATGGCCGGGACCGTGTCAAGCATGATCTTGCGGTAGCCGATCTTGCGCGCGGCGCGAATCGCCGCCAGAGCCAGGTCGCGGCCGACGCCGAGGCCACGGAAGGCGGGATCGACATAGAGGCGCTTGAGTTCGCAGACGCCTTCCGAATAGGGACGGATGCCGACGCAGCCGGCGCCCTTGCCATCAATTTCGGCATAGAACAGGCGGCCTTCCGGTGCGGCATAGCGGCCCGGCAGGGTGGCCATTTCCTCGTCAAAGTTCTGGTAGGACAGGTCGACGCCGAGCCAGGCCGCGTAATTGCGGAAGAACTGGCGTACCTGTTCCAGTTCGACGACATGCTCCGCGCCGAGGACGCGGATCGCCGTACCGCCGGCGCCGACTTTTGCGATGGGCTCAGACATTGAAAATCAGGCAGGTCGTGGTGGCATGGGCGTAGAGCTTGCCGTCGGCATCGACCAGCTTGCCTTCGGCCGTGCCGATCTGCTTGCCGGCGTGGATGACGCGGCCTTCGGCTCGCACCGGGCCGACGCGGTCGGTCAGCGCGCGGATGTAATTTACTTTCAGTTCGATGGTGGTATAGCCCTGTCCCGCTTCGAGCGTGGACTGGATGGCGCAGGCGACGCAGGAATCCAGAAGCGTGGCGTGGAAGCCGCCATGCACGGAACCGATAGGGTTGTAATGGCGATGCTGCGGCGTGCCCTGAAACACGACGCGACCCTTCTCGGCTTCAACCAGGGAGAAGCCCAGCGTATCGCTGATAGGTGGCCGCGGAAATTCACCGGCGATCATTTTCTGGAACAGTTCCAGGCCGGAGCATTCGCGCAGGTTTTCCATCGACAGCCCGCCGGTGCCAGGCGAACGCGCCAGCACTTCGTCGTAGAGCTTCTGCCACTCCTCACGCTTGTGCTGGCTCATCACATTGTCTCGTTGTAAAGTTCGCGGCCGATCAGCATGCGGCGGATCTCGCTGGTGCCGGCGCCGATTTCGTAAAGCTTGGCGTCGCGCCACAAACGGCCGACCGGATACTCGTTGGTGTAGCCGACGCCGCCCAGCGTCTGGATCGCCTCGCCGGCCATCCAGGTGGCCTTTTCCGCTGAATACAGGATGGCGCCGGCGGCATCCTTGCGCAGGGTGCGGGCATGATCGCCGCGGTCGCAGGCCTTGCCCAGCGCATAGACATAGGCGCGCGTAGCCTGCCAGGTCGAATACATGTCGGCCAGCTTGCCCTGCATCAACTGAAATTCGCCAATGCTCTGGCCGAACTGCTTGCGCTCGTGGATGAAGGGCAGCACCACGTCCATGCAGGCGGCCATGATGCCCAGCGGCCCGCCGGACAGCACCGCGCGTTCGTAGTCGAGGCCGCTCATGAGCACCCTGGTGCCGCTGCCCACGCCGCCCAGCACGTTCTCCACCGGCACTTCACAGTCGTCGAAGAACAACGGGTAGGTGTTCGAGCCGCGCATGCCGAGCTTGTCGAGGTGCTGGCCCTTGCTGAAACCTGCATAGCCCTTTTCGACGATGAAGGCGGTTATGCCGCGCGCGCCCGCCGCGGGATCGGTCTTGGCATAAACCACCAGCGTGTCGGCATCGCCGCCGTTGGTGATCCACATCTTTGAGCCGTTGAGCACATACCGGTCGCCTTTGAGCTCGGCCTTCAGCTTCATCGACACCACGTCGGAACCGGCGCCGGGTTCCGACATTGCCAGCGCGCCGACGTGCTCGCCGGAGATCAGTCTGGTCAGGTACTTCTGCTTCTGCGCTTCCGTGCCGTTGCGGCGGATCTGATTGACGCAGAGGTTCGAGTGCGCGCCGTAGGACAAACCGACGGAGGCGGAGGCGCGCGAAATTTCCTCCATGGCCACCATGTGGGCCAGATAACCCATGTTGGTGCCGCCATAGCTTTCATCGGCCGTCATGCCGAGCAGGCCCATGTCGCCGAACTTTTTCCAGAGGTCGGCGGGAAACTCGTTTACGCGGTCGATCTCCGCGGCGCGCGGCAGGATCTCCTTCTGGGCGAAAGCCCACACGGCATCGCGCAGCATGTCGATGTCTTCGCCGAGGTCGAAATTCAGTCCGAGCATCATTTTTCCTTTTTGGGGTGCATGGTCATGAGGGTCTGCTGCATGGTGGCGCAATGGGTGGCGTGGCCGTTCTTGATCGCATACACCTCGCCGCGGGTAATCACGAGGTTGCGGCCGGACTTCAGCACCTGACCTTCGGCAACCAGGAATTCGCCGTCGGCGGGCGCCAGCAGGTTGAGCTTGAACTCGACGGTCAGCACTTCGGCGCCGGGTGACATCAGCGTGAGCCCGGCGTAACCGCCGGCGCTGTCGACAATGGTGGCGGTCACGCCGGCGTGGAAAAAACCGTTCTGCTGCGTCAGGTCGTCGCGGAAGCGCACGCGAATTTCGCAATGGCCGGGGGCGAGGGCTACCATTTCCGCGCCGATCAGCGCCATTACGCCCTGGCGGGCGAAGCTGCCGCGCACCGTCGCCTCCCAGTCGGGATTGCGCGGTTCATGAGTCCTGCTGGCGGGACGTAGGGTATGGGGCATGTTTCCTCCGGCGGGTAGCGCATGGTAGTTGACGTTGACGTCAACGTCAACTACCCGGAGCCTTTTTTGTACCTAGTCTTGGGTGGCGAACGCGTGGCGCTGCAGTGTCTTCGGCCTTGAGCATCTCGCGGCACTGGCGCTCGAAGCGGGCGATTTCCTTGAGCACGGCCTGGATGTCGTCGCGCTGCTGCTCCAGCGCCGCACGGCGCTGCGCCAACACATCGAGGAATGACTGCAACTGGGTCGACTCATCCTCGACCGTGTCGTACATGTCGATCAGTTCCTTGATCTCGGCCAGGCTGAGCCCCAGGCGCTTGCCGCGCAGGGCCAGCTTCAGGCGGGTCTGGTCGCGCTTGCTGTAGATCCGGTTGCCGCCCTCCCGCGCCGGCGACACCAGGCCGTGGGACTCCCAGTAGCGTATGGCGCGGGTGGTGACGCCGAAATCACGGGCCAATTCGGTGATGGTTTGGGTTTCGCTCATGGTAACGGGCCGGCAGGCCTTCGATGCTGCACTGCACATAAAGCCCTGAAAATTGGATATGATGGTAGACCAACTGTCGACAAGTTAAGCAGATTTCGCCTACCGATGCAAAAAACCCGGCCCAGAGATACGGCTTGAACGCTCCCATCGCCTACCCGCACGAGACCGCCCCGGCCCCCGGCACGGCCGTGCCTGTCGCCCCCGGCATCGAATGGATGTGCATGCCCCTGCCGTTTGCGCTGAACCACATCAACCTCTGGCTGCTGGCCGACGGCGACGGTTACGCGGCGGTGGATACCGGCTTCTCCCTGGATCCGGTCAAGGAAGCCTGGAAGTCGGCGCTGACGGAACGGCGGCTGACGCGCTGCATCGTCACCCATTGCCACCCCGACCATCTCGGCCTCGCCGCCTGGCTGGAGCAGGAAACCGGCGCCCCGCTGTGGATTGCCCAGGGCGAATACCTGGCGGCGCACATGATGGCCGAACAGATCTCAGGCTACGCGATCTCCTCCATGGTCGAGTTCTTTCGCCGCCACGGCCTCGACCAGGCGCGCATCGACGCCCTGACCGCGCGCGGCAACGGCTACAAGCGCGGCGTACCGGAAATCCCCGCCACCTTCCAGCGCCTGTTCGCCGACCAGTTGCTGAAAATCGGCGACCACGAATGGCGCACCATCGTCGGCCATGGCCACGCCCCGGAACACATGAGCCTGTACTGCGCGGAACTCGGCGTGCTGATTTCCGGCGACATGCTGCTGCCGCGCATCTCGACCAATATTTCGGTGATGGCCAGCAATCCCCACGGCGATCCGCTCGGACTTTTCCTCGCTTCCATCGACGGCTTTCGCGCCCTGCCCGAAGACACGCTGGTGCTGCCTTCGCACGGCCGGCCCTTCCGCGGCCTGCATGCCCGCGTCGATCAGTTGCACGCCCACCATGCCGAACGCTGCGAAGTGCTGCTGGCGGCCTGCAAGGGCAATCCTCGCTCCGCCGCGGACTTGATCGCTGTGCTGTTCAACCGCGAAATTCCCGACCCGCACCAGACCATGTTCGCCATGGGCGAAGCCATCGCCCACCTGAATTACCTGGAACACGCAGGAAAAATGCAGCGCATCGAAGAGAACGGTCTGATCCGTTTTGTCAGCAGTTAACCCAAGGAGTCGTCATGCCCGCAACGGAAAAAAATAATCTGCCCGATCCCAAGGAAATCGCCAGGACCTACGCCGAGGTCGCCCAGCGCGCCTCGAACCTGATCTCGGCACACACCAAGCGCCAGATGAAGAAGGGCGTTTCCGCGCCTACCGACGAACTGGGCATCGCGCAGGCCTTCATGGACATGATGGCGCACATGCTGGCCAATCCCTACAAGATGGCGCAGGCGCAGATGAACCTGGTGTGGGATTATTTTTCGCTGTGGCAGCACTCGATGCTGCGCTCCATGGGCATGGAAGGCACGCCGATCGCGGCGCCGAAGAAGGGCGACAACCGCTTCAAGGACGCGCACTGGGAAGAGCACTTCCTGTTCGACTTCATCAAGCAGAGCTATCTCATCAGCGCCCGCCACATCCATGATGCGGTCAGCAACGTGGAGGGCCTCGAAGACATTTCGAAGAAGAAGGTGAACTTCTTCACCCGCCAGTTCATCGACGCTCTGTCGCCCTCCAACTTCGCCGCGACCAACCCCGAAGTCCTGCGCGAAACGGTCAGGACCCACGGCCAGAACCTGCTCAAGGGCTTCAACAACCTGCTGCGCGACATCGAGGAAGGCGACGGCCAGCTGCGCGTCAAGATGACCGATCCTGCCGCCTTCGAGATGGGCAGGAACGTCGCCACCGCCAAGGGCAAGGTGGTATTCCAGAACGAGATGATCCAGCTGATCCAGTTCAACCCGGCCACCAAGGAACAGTACAAGCGGCCCCTGCTGATCGTCCCGCCCTGGATCAACAAGTACTACATCCTCGACCTGCGCGAGAGCAATTCCTGGATCAAATGGTGCACCGATCAGGGCCACACCGTGTTCGTCATCTCCTGGGTCAATCCCGATGCGAAGCTGGCGGAGAAGACCTTTGAGGACTACGTGGCCCAGGGCTCGCTGGCGGCCATCGACGCCGTATGCCGGCAGACCGGCGAAAAGGAACTCAACCTGATCGGTTACTGCCTCGGCGGCACCCTGCTCGGCTCGACCATGGGCTACATGGCGGCCAAGAAGGACAAGCGCGTGGCCTCGGCGACCTTCTTCGTCGCCCTGCTCGACTTCTCCATTCCCGGCGAACTCGGCGTCTTCATCGACGAAGGCCAGATTTCCAGCCTGGAAAAGAAAATGGAACAGCGCGGCTACCTCGATGGCTCGGAGATGGCCGGCACCTTCAACATGCTGCGCTCCAACGACCTGATCTGGTCCTTTGTGGTCAACAACTACCTGATGGGCAAGGATCCCTTCCCCTTCGACCTGCTCTACTGGAATTCCGATTCCACGCGCATGCCCTACAAGATGCACAGCTACTACCTGCGCAACATGTACCTCGACAACCGCCTGCGCGAGCCGGGCGGCATCACC
>CAIZKA010000076.1 GCA_903933395.1 uncultured beta proteobacterium
GAATTTACCTTGAGTCAATGCCGGCGAAAGCCGGTGTCCAGTGCCGTGATTCTTCAGGATTCCGGCATTCGCCGGAATGACGAAGCAAAACTTGATCAGCGCTTCCTTTACGGCATGAATGTCCTCGATCTATTTCAGGTTGAGCAGATCGTCGGGCAGGGCGAAATCCGGATAACGCGCGCGGAACCGGGCCAGGCTTTGCGCTGCTTCTGCGCCGCGTCCGGCGGCGTGCAATTCTCGGATCTGCTTCAGCCAGGCCTCCGGGCTTGCGCCATCGACCAAGGGCGCCGCAGCGGATTTGGCCGCGGAGTTGGCGGCCGGGTTGGCGGCCGGCGCAGCAAGGGAGTCAGCCGCCGTTGCGCCGCTTGAACCGATGGCGGGACCGCCGGCTTCGAGCTTGCCCGCCTGGCGCGCCGGGCCGGGAGCGGATCCCGCGGCGGCACTTGCGTCGCGCCGTTCGCGGAGTTCCTCCTTCTCGGCGCGTCCGCTTTTCTTCAAGGCCTCGTCGGCGACCATCGGCGCCGGGGCTGCGGGCGCGGGTGCTGTCGCGGCAGGCGGCGCATCCTTGAGCACTGTCGATTCAGCGCGGTGGTCCTTTTCCGCAACCGGCGCCGGGACACGAGGCGACGGCGACGCTTCAGCAGGACGCTCACGGACGCCCTCCGCCGCCTTCATTTCCTGGCGCAGGTCGCGCTCCTGCTGGTCCATCACGCGCCAGGTCACCGACAGCCCGACGAGCGCAATGGCAAGCGCGGAAGCCGCCGGCAACCAGCCCTTCCACCACGGCGGCGTCCGCCTCGCTTTCGTCGCGCCGGCGGCCTGCAATTCGGCCCGCGCCGCGTCGAGAATCTTGCGATCGAGCATCGCATCCGGTTCGGCGTGCGCGGCCTCGCGGTAGAGCGCCTGGAGCTCGCTTGCGGCCGGTCCCGGCGCCTCGGACCCCGGCGGAAGAATGGAACGGGTCATCGCAGATCCCCCAGTTCGCTGCGCAGCCGCGCATAGGCGTAGCGCAGGCGGCTTTTCGCGGTTTCGAAGCCGGCGCCGGTGGCATTGCCGATTTCCTCCACGCTCAGGCCGCCTTCGGTGGCCAGCAGGAAGGCCTCACGCTGCGGCCCCGGCAGGGCCTCGACCGCAGCCAGCAGGCGCCCGGCCAGTTGCGCGCGTTCGAGCAGGCGCTCCGGTTGTCCGGCCGCCGGCGCCGGATAATCGGGCGGGTCGCCGTCGGCATCGACGGCATCGACCTCGAACTCGGCCAGCCGGCCGCGCGCGCGAAAACCGTCGATCAGCCGGTTGCGGGCGATGCGGTAGAGCCAGGTCGTAAACCTGGCCGATACCTCGTAGCCGCTGCGGGCGCGAATCACCGACATCCATATCTCCTGGAACATTTCATCCGCCTGCTCGCGGCGACCGCACTGGTGCAGCAGATAGCGGAACAGGCGGCTGCGATGGCGCACGTAGAGCGCCTCGAAAGCCGCCGCCTCGCCATCGCGCCAGGCCAGCATGAGCATCTCGTCGGTACGCGATTCATCCACGCCTGAAGTGTAAACGCCGGAGCCGGCGTTTCGGGGTCAGTGCGAGCGGACGACCAGCGCTTTCAACAGTCGGCGCTGACGGGACGGCGAATCGCGCCTTGCGGCCAGCCTTCGCGCCGGATGCGGTCAATGCGGCCCGCGTCCCGGGCCACACGCCGCGGCGGCAATATCCAGCGAGCGCAATCTAAGCTCCGGATCGAAGATGTCGCACACCAGTATGAGTTCGTCGGCCAGCGTCGCCTGCTGCAATTTCACCAGACCGGCGGCCACGGTTTCCGGCCCGCCGATCACCGCGGCAGAGAGGAAGTCGGCAATGCCGGCGCGTTCCTGCGGATGCAGCCCGGCCATGAAATTTTCCACGGGCGGCGGCAGGCAGCGGCGGTCGCCGTGCAGGATGCCGAGCACGCGCTGATGGACGCTGCTGGCCAGGAACTCGGCTTCCGCGTCGGTCGGCGCCGCGACCAACGGCACGCCGATCATCACGTAAGGTTCGGCCAGGCTCGCGGAGGGCTGGAAGCGGCTGCGGTACAGGTCGATCGCCTGGTGCAGCAGGCGCGGCGCGAAGTGCGAGGCGAAGGCGTAAGGCAGCCCCCGCTCCGCCGCCAGTTGCGCGGAGAACAGGCTGGAACCGAGCAGCCAGATCGGCACCCGGGTGCCCGCGCCCGGCATGGCAATCACCTGCTGTCCCGGCCGCGGCTCGCCGAGCAGTTGCTGAAGTTCCGCCACTTCGCGCGGAAAGTCATCCTCGGTTTCGACCCGGTCACGGCGCAGCGCGCGCATGGTGATGCGGTCGGTTCCCGGCGCGCGGCCGAGGCCGAGGTCGATGCGGTCCGGATACATCTCGGCCAGGGTGCCGAAGGCTTCCGCCACCACCAGCGGCGCATGGTTGGGCAGCATCACCCCGCCCGAGCCGACGCGCATGCGCGCAGTCCCCCCTGCGATGTAGCCGACCAGCACGGCGGTGGCCGAACTGGCGATGCCCGGCATGTTGTGGTGTTCCGCCAGCCAGTAGCGGGTGAAGCCGAGCGCCTCGGCGTGCTGCGCGGTCCGCAGGGCAATCGCCAGCGCCTCCGCCACGCTGCCGCCCTCGCGCACGGCCACGAGGTCGAGCATGGATAATCCTGTATTGCAGAGTGTTTTCATGGGATCGATTATCCTGCCGTATCCTTCATCCTGCGTTAACCCACCGGAGAATTGATGTGCCAGCGCCCGATAATATCCTCAGCCGCTTGATCGCGCGGCTCGACAATCTGTTCGGACACGGCCTGGTCGTGTCCCTTGGCGTCATTCTGGCGATCGGCCTGACGGTCAGCCTGGGGGTGTTCACCTTCTTCAACACGGCCGCACCCACTACACTGACCATCACCAGCGGGCCGGAGGGCAGCAGCTTCAGCCGCAATGCCGAGAAGTACAAGAAAATCCTGGCCAGAGAGGGAGTCAAGCTCAACATCCTGACCTCGGAAGGTTCGACGCAGAACCTCAGCCGGCTGCTCGATCCGAAGGCAGCAGTGGATGTCGGCTTCGTCCTCGGCGGCGAAGTGGCGAAGACCAATGTCGACCAGTTGATGTCGCTGGGCAGCATCAACTATCAGCCCCTGATGATCTTCTATCAGGGCCAAACCAGACAGTTGCTGTCCGAATTCAAGGGCGCCCGGCTCGACATCGGTGCCGAAGGCAGCGGCACGCGGCTCCTGGCGCTGGCCCTGCTCAAGGCCAACGGCATTGAACCCAAGGGCGAAGCGAGTTTCAGCGAAGTCGACGCCAAGGACCTGGTAACGGCGCTGGAGGAGAAAAAGGTCGATGCCGTCTTCGTGATGGGTGATTCGACCGCCTCCGATGTCCTGCGCAAACTGCTGCGCACGCCGGATGTCCACCTCTTCAACGTCAGCCAGGCCGATGCCTACGTCCGCCGCATCGGCTATCTCAACAAACTGGTGCTGCCGCGGGGCTCGCTGGATTTCGGCAAGAACATTCCCCCGGAGGACATCTATCTGATCGGGCCCACGGTGGAACTGGTCGCCCGCGACGACCTGCACCCTGCCCTGTCGGACCTGCTCCTGGAGGCCGCGCGCGAAGTGCACAGCGGCCCCGGGCTGTTCAGGAAGCGCGGCGAATTTCCGGCGCCGCTGGAACACGATTTCCACCTCAGCCCGGATGCCACCCGCTACTACGCCACGGGCAAGACCTTTCTCTATCGCACCTTTCCCTTCTGGCTGGCCAGCCTGATCGCGCGGACCCTGGCAGTCCTGGTGCCGATCGTGTTGTTGCTGATTCCCGGCATCAGGCTCGCACCGGTCATTTATCGCTGGCGCATCGAATCGCGGATACACCGCTGGTACAAGGTGCTGCTGGATCTGGAGCGGGAGGCGCAGAAGTCGGGCAGCCAGAACCGTCGCGCCGAACTGCTGAAAAAGCTCGACGAGATCGAAGCCAACGTCAATCGGATCGTGGTGCCGGC
>CAIZKA010000077.1 GCA_903933395.1 uncultured beta proteobacterium
GGTCGAGACGCTGGCCGGGCAGGGCGTGACCTTCGACGTCTGCGAGATCACCCTGAGGAACCGCAAGCTGGATCGCAAGCAATTCATTCCCGAGTCGGTGTTCGTGCCTTCCGGAGTGGCCGAAATCGCCAAGCTGCAGTCCCGCAGCGGCTACGCCTACATCAAGCCCTGACCGGGCATCCCGCAACGGAAGGCGCAAGCGACGCCGGTCGCTTGCGCCTGCAGGTTTCAATTGCCTGTGCCGACGGCATCAGCCGGCCAGTCCGGCGTTTCCCTTCATGCCAAGTAGTTTGGGCTGGTTCAGCTTGCGCGGCGTGATCGTCTTCTTGTCGCGCAGATAGCGAGCCACGACGTCCCATACCGGCTCGCCCTGGGCGCCTTCGGCCACGGGTGCCCAGCCGGCCACCTTGTACTTCCTGGCAGCGTCAAGCGGCTTGCCGGCCAGGCGCATGTCCTGGATGCGGTTGCCGATCTTTGCGTTGGGGTCGCAGGTGTATTGCAGGCCGCCGACGCGCACCATGTCGCCGCCCTGCTGATAGTAAGGATCGGGATTGAACAGGTTGTCGCCGACGTCCTCGAGGATGGACTTGATCTGTTCGCCGTTCATCTCGGTCAAGGTCGCGCTCGGGTAGGTGATCGCGGTCTGGTCCATCAGGTGCTCGAAGGTGATCGCCTGGCCCGGCAGGATCGTGGTGCCCCAGCGGAAGCCCGGCGAGAAACCGATGTCGGCGCCCTGGACTTCCATGATGGCGTCGAGAATCAGCTGGTCCCAACTGCCGTTGAAGTTGCCGCGCCGGTAGAGCAGGCCTTCCGAGACGGCGAGTTTTTCTTCGAGCTTCGCCTTGTGCGGCGCGCGCACCTTCTCGATATACGCCGCCATCTCGGCATCGGCCGGCAGCAGGTTGGAAAACACCGGCAGCAGCTTGTAGCGGAAGTCTGAAACCTTGCCATTCTTCACGTCGAAGTCGAGCACGCCGAGAAACTTGCCGTTGGAGCCGGCATTGGTGACCAGGGTCTGGCCGCCGGCGTTCTTGACGATGACGGGGCGCGGCACGCCGTCGTGAGTGTGGCCGCCCATGATGGCGTCGATGCCGGTAACGCGGGTGGCCATCTTGAGGTCGACGTCCATGCCGTTGTGCGAGAGCAGGACGACGACCTGCGCGCCCTTGGCGCGCGCCTCGTCGACGGTCTTCTGCATGTTTTCGTCCTGGATGCCGAATGTCCACTCGGGCATCATCCAGCGCGGATTGGCGATCGGAGTGTAGGGGAAGGCCTGGCCGATCACGGCGACTTTGACGCCATTCATTTCGCGCAGGCTGTAGGGCTCGAACACCTTGTCGCCGAAATCGCTGGTCTTGATGTTCTGAGCCAGGAATTCGATCCGGCCTTTCAGATCTTTTTCGACGATTTCCTGCACGCGCTTGTCGCCCAGCGTGAATTCCCAGTGCGCGGACATCATGTCGACGCCGAGCAGCTTGCAGGCATCGACCATGTCCTGGCCCTTGCTCCACAAGGCGGTAGCCGAGCCCTGCCAGGTGTCGCCGCCGTCGAGCAGCAGCGCACCCGGACGTTCGGCGCGCAGTCGCTTGACCAGCGTGGCGAGATGGGCGAAGCCGCCGACCTTGCCGTAGGTCTTGGCCGCCTTCTCGAAATTCAGATAGGTGAAGGCGTGAGCCTCGATGCCGCCGGGCTTGATGCCGAAGGCCTTGAGCAGATGCTCGCCGACCAGGTGTGGCGCCTTGCCGGATGCCCCGCCGATACCGATATTGACGCTCGGTTCGCGGAAATGGATGGGCAGCAACTGCGCGTGGCAATCGGTGAAATGCAGCAGATGGACATTGCCGAATTTCTTTAGCTCATAGAGGCTTTCGCCCTTGCCGGCCGCCCATACCCATCTGGCATCGAGCGCGAAGCCAGCGGCCGAAGCGGCGGCGAGAATTTGCAGGAACTCGCGGCGGTTCATCGAGGACATCGGGACCTCCAAAAATGAAACGGGCCTGGTCAGCGGACCAGGCCCGCCCGTAAGACGGATTTACTTGTTGACCGGAGATGCCGGATCGAGCAGCAGGGCGACGAGATGCTTGATCTGCTGCTCGTTCAAGGCACCGGCGTGGCCGAAGCGGGGCATTTCCGAACAAAGGTTGAAGGCCTTGGCGTTGAATATCTTGGAATAGGTGTACTTCTGGATCTCCGGCGAATTGCCGCGTGTTTTGCCGTAGGCAAGCAGGCTGGGACCGATGGTGCCGAATGACGTCTCCTGCGGGCCGATCTGGTGGCAGTTATAGCAGTTGCCACCGGCCGGCTCGTCGGCCTTGTCGGACCAGGTGAAGCCTCGTCCGCTCTGCGCGATCTTCTCGCCTTCCTTCCAGTCGCCGAGGTACTTGCCGTCGGCGGGCAGCTTGACCGCCGCCAGCTGCGCGCTGGTGAGCTTCACCATCAGTTCGTTGGGCGGATTGTTCAGATAGCTGTTGCATGCCTGCTGCACCTCATCCTGGGTGACGCGCTCGTGTTTCGCCTGCCCCTTGGCCTGGAAGTCGCGCTTGATCGTGTCTATCGCCATCTGGCGGTACTCCGCCTCGCTGAGGCGCGGCCCGGAGGCGCAAGCCGCGAGCAGGAGGGTGGCGACGGTGGCACCGGCGGCAAAAAGTAGTGTCTTCATTCCATTCTCCTCAGCGCTTGATGCCCGGGCCCTTGTATATCTGCCCGTTGGAATTGCCGCTCATGTAGGTCAGCAGGTTGGTGACGGCCTGCGATGCATATTTGGGTTCCGGGAAGCGTTGCTGGCGGAAGCAGTCGTTCATGCGCCACTGCGAGGTGAGCATCACGCCGCCGGTCATGCGATAGCCGGGCCAGCCCTGCACCCCCTTGATGGCGCCTTCCGGCGTCGCCAGGTTGGGCAGGTTCTGCATGCGGATGCGTTTGCCGTCGACACCGTGACAGGTGTTGCAGGAAAAGTCATAGGGACCGGCGCGATAGGCGGCCGTCGCCTTGCCGGTTTCGAAGGCATCGCGCACCTTCGGGTCGCCCAGCGGGATGTCGAACTTCATGTTGCGCGAACCGCTGGCAACATAGGTAACGAGGTTGGTGATCTCCGGCGCATTGTTGTCGTTGCCGCCCTGGAAGGGTTTCTTGGCGATGTCGTCGAACTTGAAGCCCTGTTTTTCGACCATGCACCAGACTATGCGTCGTTCGGCGTCCATCACCGCGTCGGCATCGGCGAAATAGCGCGGCATCTTCACGTAGGCCGCCTCGACCTTGCCCATGCCCTGGCCGAGGTCGCAGCTTTCGGCAAGCGACACGTTCTTCGGGCCGCGCCTGGCTTTCCACAACTCCTCGCCCTTGATCTCGAACAACTCGGCGGGATTGCTTTCCTCCATCTCGGCGCGAAACTTCTCGAATTCCGCGTTGGGGTCCTTGGCCTGGGCCGCTGCCGACAGGCTCAGGGCCAAGGCGGCAGTGCAGGACAACAGCCGCAGGCCCGACGATGCAATGTTCATGTCTTCTCTCCTTGATGGTTCTTGTCGCCGGTCTTGGCTGCCGGTTTTGGTGAAATCCGTGCTACCGCGTCAGGCTACAACGGCTTCGTCGCTTCTCTTGTCGCCCTTGTTGTCCACCCAGCTGACGACGACCTTGTCGCCAACCTTGGCGCCTTTCATCTTGAAGCCGAATACGGGATTGCGTGACACCGAGGTGCCGATCTGCCCATCGACCACTCGCTTGCCGCCGACATCTACCGTCATCGATTGGATGAAATGGGCCGGCACGGTGGCGCCGGCCGCATCCTTGCGCTGGCCGGTTTCCATTGCGTGGCCCATCAGGACACGAATCTCTGTGACATCGCCCTTCAACTGGGCGCGAATCTTCATCGGATCTGCCATGGTGTTTTCCTTTTTTCCCTTGTGTTTGCTTAGCCGCCGCAGCCGCCGACGGTGACCTTGACTTCCTTCTGTGCCGTATAGAACTTGCCGTCGGCCTTGGCCACCGCCTTGACCAGGGACGTCTGGCCCATCTTGAGTCGTGCCGAAACGTCCGCCACGGCGCCATTGGCAAAATCGAACTGGGCGCAAAGCGGCTGCGGGTTTTTCTCGACCAGGATCGAAATTGAACTGGTATTGGGAATGTTGCTGACCACGTCAACCGGCACCACGGCACCGTTTTCGGCGATGTCCGGAACCTTGAGCATCAGGTCCTTGCTCTCGGAGGCGGCGGTGGCACCGATGCCCTTCAAGGCACCGGCAGTGTCCTTGGCTTCGAAGGCGGCCTTGTTCCAGTCGGCGGCGAGCACCAGCGTCGGGCGCAAGGCGCCGGCGGCGATCAGCCCGGCCAGCACGCCGCTGGCGGTGGCGCCCTTGAGAACGGTTCTGCGGGTTGTGTTCATGAAATCAGTCTCTCCTATGTCACGTGCCTAATTTTAGGTGTATATATCTTCAGCCAAACAGAATGCATTGTTCCGTGCTTTGCGCCGCATTGCAAATCACCTGCGGTGATGCGGAAATTAGCCGACCTGATTCAATGCAGGTTAGCATTTCAGTACCGCGCTGCAACAAACCGGACTGATCCTTGTTCATTCATGAAGATTGCGGTTCTATCGGACATCCACGGCAATCTCGAAGCCCTGCGGGCCTGTTTGGCTCATGCTGAAGGGGAGGGCGCCGGCATGCACGCCTTTCTCGGCGACCTGGTGGGCTACGGCGCCGATCCGGTCGCCTGCCTCGGTCTGCTGGCCGACCACGCGGCCAAAGGTGCGCTGCTGGTCAGGGGCAATCACGATGAGGCGGCCCTCGGCGGATTGTGCGAGGACATGAATCCGGTCGCGCGCGAAGCGACCCACTGGACGCGCGCCAAACTGGGCAGCACCGAGCGCGATCTCCTCGCGTCCCTGCCATTCATGACGCGTCGCGGCGATCTGCTGTTCGTTCATGCCGGTGCCGATGTGCCTGAAAAATGGGAGTACATCACCAGTTGCTCCCAGGCTGCACATTGCATGGAAGCCGCACAGGCGGCAGTGACCTTTGCCGGTCACGTCCATCAACCGTCGCTGTTCTTCGCTGCAGGCAGCGGTGCGGGTCGATTTCAGCCGGTACCGGGGGTACCGATCCCCCTGACCGGCCGCCGGCGCTGGCTGGCGATCGCCGGCTCCGTCGGCCAACCGCGCGATGGCAACAACGCGGCGGCGTATGCCCTTTACGATGAAGAAGAGCGCATGCTGACGTTTTTCCGGGTTCCCTACGACCACATGTCAGCTGCTCGCAAGATCATCGCGGCCGGACTGCCGGAGCGGCTGGCGCTGCGGCTGCATAAAGGGGAGTGAATGGAGGGCGCCGCGCATCTCAAGCCGGGAACAGCGATCGGCGCCTATCGCGTGCAGGAGAAGCTGCGCGAAGGCGGCATGGCCGCGCTCTATCGCGTCGTGCCGAACGCCGGCGGTGAACCGGGTTTGCTGAAGGTGCCGAAGCTGGAGTTCGGCAATCACCCGGCCTGCTATGCCGGCTTCGAGGTCGAGCAGATGATCCTCGGACGCGTCGCCGGAATTCACGTGCCGCGACTGCTCGCCAGCGGCGAAGGCGATTGCGGGCCGTATCTGGTCATGGAGCATATCGCCGGAAAATCATTTGCCGACCATGCGGCCGCTGCCCCGCTGCCGGCCGGAGAGGTCGCAAGGCTGGGGGCGATTCTGGCCTCGGCGCTGCACGACCTCCATCGCCAGGAAGTCGTGCACCATGACCTGAAACCCTCGCATGTGATCCTGCGCGAGGACGGCCAGGCGGCGCTCGTCGATTTCGGGCTGGCCTTTCACGGTCACCTGCCCGACCTTGTCGCGGCGGAGTCCGACCGGCCGCTGGGCACCGCCGCCTATATTTCGCCGGAACAGATTGCCCGCGTGCGCGGCGATCCGCGCAGCGACATCTTCTCATTGGGCGTGATCCTTTACCTGCTGGCCACCGGCCGCATGCCCTTCGGCGATCCGGCTGGCATGGCCGGCGTACGCCGCCGCCTCTACATTGATCCGCTGCCACCGCGCCGTATCGTCCGCGATCTGCCGGAGTGGCTCCAGGAAATCATCCTCCACTGCCTCGAAGTGCGCGCTGACCAACGCTACGCCACCGCGGCGCAGGTCGCGCACGATCTGCGTCACCCCGATCAGGTGGTCCTGACCGAGCGCGGCCGCCGCGCGAAGCGCCCGGGCCCACTGGTTGTGGCAAGACGCTGGCTGGCGTCGTTGTCTGCGACTCCGCTTTCGAACAAACTGCCAACCGAGCATCTGGCGCTGGCGCCGAATGTGCTTGTCGCCGTCGATACCAGTTGCAAAAATGAAGCGCTGTTCCAGGCGCTGCGCGACGCGACGCGACACATCATCGGCGGTGAGCAGCACTGGCGCGTGAGTTGCGTCAGCGTACAGGAGCCGTCGCTGCTTACCGAACAGGAAGACGGCGCCGAGATCATGCGTGCGTTGCACATGCAGCGGCTTGTTGAACTTCACCATTGGGTACGGCCCCTAGGGTTGCCTCAGGAGCGATTGCGCTTTCACGTACTAGAAGGAAGTGACGTGCCGGCCCGGCTGCTTGAACATGCGCGGGCCAGTCACGCCGATCACATCATCATCGGCGCGCGCGGGAGTTCCGGCCTGCGGCGGCTCCTCGGCAGCGTGTCTTCGCGCGTGGCGGCCGAAGCGCCTTGCAGCGTGACCGTGGTTCGCGCGGCACAGGCCGCAGACATGGACACATGAGCAATTTATGGATAGATTCAAAACTTCGATTCACGACTTGACGTTCCGTAGTGTGATTACACGTTGTGCCAACCGACAATCAATAGTCAGGGGCGGGTATGGATCGTTTCACTTTGCTGCGGCGCCCGCCGCGGATTGCATACATAAGGAGGAGAATCATGCGCACCATCAAACAGACATTTATCACCTTCGTCAGCTCTCTTTTTATGGTTGCCAGCGGTGGCGCTCTCGCCCAGGAAACACCTGCCGCGGCGCCTGCCGGCGTCAAACTGGTCGAGGCCAAGGCGGTGCAGGACCTGCAAGCCAAGGGTGCGGTGCTGATCGACACGCGTCGGGCCAACGAGTTTGCAGAGGCCACCATCAAGGGCGCCATTTCGGTGCCCTATGATCCGGAGAAGAGTGCGAAGGATGCCAACTTCGATGCGGCGGAGGACAAGTACGACCTGAGCAAAATCGCCGACAAGAACAAGGACTACGTCGTGTTCTGCAATTCAGGCACCTGCTGGAAGTCCTACAAGGCTGCCGTGATGATGGCCAAGGCCGGCTACAAGAACGTGCATTGGTACCGCAACGGCGTTCCGGACTGGAAGGCCCGCAAACTGCCGATGGAATAGACGATGGGTACATTCCGTCATTAAACAAAAGAGGCGCCCGGTGCGCCTCTGATGTTTTTTCAAATCAGCGGTAACGGAGGACGATCTGATGATCTATATGAAAAAGTCGCCTGCACTTCTCATCATCGGGCTGGCGATGCTGCTATGGGGCTGGTTCAACGCCAACGGCAGTCTCGATGGCGTGCAGAAGTCCCTGCAGCGCAGCGCCTACTCAGACCACATGAAGGTCAAAGAGAAGTTTGATGCGGAACTGCGCGTCGCGACCGAAATCGCTGCAGCCGAAAGCAAACCGGCGCCGGACATGAAAATGCCGAAGTCGCAGTTCGACGGGGCCAAGGCCTTCCAGACGCAGATGTGCTACATCTTCGGCGGCATCGCCGGCGTGCTCGGCCTGCTGATCATGGTATGGACGCCGAAAGAGGGCAACTTCGACTATTACCTGTCGATATTCCCGGGCATGGCCTACATGTTGCTGATCGCCCTCCTCGTGCGCTGGGGACTCGACCCGCTTTTTGCCAACTGGGGCCGCGACGCCCAGCCCACGCTGGGATGGAATTTCGCCACCATCTTCAACCTCAATTACGTGGTGTTGGGCATCGTCATCGGCATTGTCATTGTCAACGTCTTCAGAATTCCGGACTGGGCGGCCAACGGCGTGCGCACGGCGCGCTTTTTTCTCAAGACCGGCGTGATCCTGCTTGGCGCACTCTACAGCGCGACGGAACTGGCGCAACTCGGCGGGATATCGGTGGCGATGATCGGGGTCTTCGTGCTCGGCTCGATTGGTGTGGTGCTCTACATGGGGCGCCGCATGAACACCGGAAACTCGATGACGGCGGTACTCTCCGCCGGCGTCGGCGTCTGCGGCGTCTCGGCCGCCGTGGCGGCGGCGCCTGTGGTCAATGCCAAGGCGGCCGAAATTGCCTACACGATCGGCACCATCCTGGTCTGGGGCGTGGGCTGCATGTTTCTCTTTCCGACCATCGGCCACCTGCTCAACATGGGCCCCGTGCAGTTCGGCGCCTGGGCCGGTACCGGTATCCTCAATTCGGCACAGGTTGCCGGTGCTGCCCTGGCCTTCGACCCGACCGGGATCGAGACACTGAAAGTCGCCGAGATTTTCAACATCACCCGCGTGCTGTTCCTTCCCATCGTCGTGCTCTGGTTGGCCACCTGGTATGTAAAGCACGAGGTCGGCGCCGAGAAGGTGGATCTGGGCAAGGTGCTGTTTGCCAAGTTTCCCGTGTTCGTGCTCGGCTTCATCCTGATGTTCCTGCTCTCGACCCTGGGCGCCTTCACGCCCGCCGGCCACTACCAGGGCAAGTACTTCAGCGCCGAGCAGATCAAGGAAGACAAACTGCTCAAGGTCAAGGAGACCCGGGCCATCGAAGCCGAACTCGCCCGCCTGAAGGAGGCTGTCGGAGCCAAGCAACTGCAGGATCACTTCAAGGACAAGGCGATCAACATCGGGGCGCGCCACGCCACGCCGGAAGACGCCTACAAGGGGCTGGCCGAGTTGATCGCCAACAAGAAGGTGACCACCCGCGAACAGGAAACGTTGCTCGCCGCAGTCGGCAAGATGAAGGGCCTCGATGCCGTCGCCGCAAGCGCTATCGACAAGGCGAGCAAGGCCGCGTATCACAACTCGAAAACCATCGGTGCCTTCCGCGACTGGCTGGCCTGGCTGTTCTCCATCGGCCTGATCGGCCTCGGCATGCAGATCACCATGGCCGCGCTGAAGCAGGCCGGCGGCACGCCGCTGATCATCGGCGGCGTGGTGGGCACGGCCAAGGCCGTCGGCTCGCTGATCGTGGTGCTGCTGTTCATCAAAGAGTTCATTTAAGGAGAAAGAACATGTCGGAACAAAAGTTCGAACGCGGCACCAACCTGTCGATTTTCGTCAGCGATCGCAGGGAAGATCTCGGCTCTCTCGTTTTCGCGCTGTTGATCGCCATCGGCATCGTGCTGGTGGTCGGCAAGTAAGCCCCGTGCTCCCGTGACGCCGGTCCCGTCCCGCGCTGCGGGGCGGGACCTTTCATTTTTATGTCCCCGGCCTCGGGCCTGGGACGGTATCCGCGGGCCCCGACATGAAAACACCACTGAAACTGCTCCTCTGCCACCACGGGACTGGAGGCGCGCTGGCCGCGGAAGCGCTGGCCCACGAGTTCGCTGTTCCCGGAACCACCACGCTCATCCACTGTCTCGTGGTACCCGAACTCTGGGCGGGGATGCAGGGTGACGACTGGCTCAATAACGCGTCGACCCGCGACGCCTTTGGCAATTATGTCGAGAACATGCTGGAAAGCGACGCGAAGCGCGAAGTGGCGGCGGTCGCGTCGCGCTGCGCGGAGCGCGGTTTGGCCTGTGAATCAGTGATCCGCTTCGGCAATCCTGGCGAAACCGTGGTGGCGATCGCCGGCGAGGTCGATGCCGATCTCGTTGTCATCGGTTCGCCGCGGAAGAAGGGCGAGGAGGGCCTGCGCTCGCGAATGGAACTCGAAAAGCTGGTGCGCGGCCTCAAGTGTCCCTTGCTGGTCGCGCCGCATCCTTGAGCAACACGTCAGACGCAACGTCCCGCTTGGACGCCGCAAAGGGGGATTACGCCCGCGCCGAGATCCCTGTACCGATCGGGGCCGATGCGGTGTTCGAGTTCGTCTCCGACATCGAACGCCTGTTTCGCCTCAATCCGCATCTCGACATCGAGTTCTGGCGGCGTAATCCGGATGGCATGCTTTTCGCCGCGCTGAACGAAACGACCGGCCGGCGAGTCGAAACTGCCGTGCGCGTCGAATCGGTTCCGGCAACGCGCAGCATCTCGCTCGTTTATGCCGATGGCCTCAAGCAGGCAACGACCCTAACCGTTGAGGATGGCGACGGCCGATGCTGCCGTCTGGTCGTTACCGAGCACTACCCGGTCATCGAGGATGAGCAGGATCCGCGCGTCGCCGAAGTGGATCGCAGCCTGATTCCCTGGGCCAATGCCATCGGCAGGCACCTGCTCGGCCGCAAACGCTGGGGCTGGCTGCCGGGCTGGCGCTGGTGGCATGAGCAATTCCTCACCGCCATGGCGCCTCGCCAGCGTCGAATCGTGCGCATGATCGTCTGGATCGGCGTGCTCGAGTTCCTCGTGTTCGTTCTGGTCGCCGCAATCTTCTGGGCCGAACGGCGTGGCGGCTGATCAGGCAGCCGCCTGGATCAAAGTTCGATCTGGGTCCCGAGTTCGACGACGCGATTGGTCGGCAGCTTGAAGAAGTCAGTCGCCGTATCGGCGTTGCGGAACATCCACATGAACAGGACTTGACGCCATAGCGTCATGGTTGGCACGCGGTTCGGGACGATGGTTTCGCGGCCGAGGAAGAAGGAGGTTTCCATCATTTCGACCGGGGCCATGCCGTGCCTGCCGCAAAGTTCGAGAGCCAGAGGAATGTTCGGGTCATCCTTGAAACCGTAGTTCAGGATGACGCGATAGAAGCCCTGGTTGAGCGGCTCGACGAGTATGCGTCCGGATTCGTCCACGTGCGGTATATCCCGCATATTGACGTTGAGCAGGATGACACGCTCGTGCAGTACCTTGTTGTGCAGCAGGTTGTGCAACATCGCCCGCGGCACGCCGTCGGGTCGCGTGGTCATGAAGATGCCGGTACCGGCCACGCGATGCGGACCGCCGAACAGCAGGCTGGAAAGAAAGGCGTCGAGCGGCATGGAATCCTGCTGCAGCTTTTCATAGAGCAACGTGCGGCCGCGCTTCCAGGTGGCGAACAGGATGAATATGCCCAGACCAAGGGTCAACGGGAACCAGCCGCCATCGAGCACCTTGACCAGATTGGCCGAAAAGAAGGCGAAGTCGACAATCAGGAACAGTGCGAGGAACAGACCTGCCTGCAGCCAGTTCCAGTTCCACAGGGCGCGCACCACGACAAAGGCCAGCAGCGTGTCGATCATCATGGTCAGGGTGACGGCAATGCCGTAGGCCGAGGCCAGGTTCGACGATGATTTGAAGCCGAGCACAAGGATGATCACCGCCAGCAGCAGCAGCCAGTTGATGTTGGGGATGTAGATCTGGCCTTTTTCCCGCTCCGAGGTGAACTTGACCTGAACACGCGGACAATAGCCCAACTGCATTGCCTGGCTGGTGAGCGAAAACGCCCCCGAGATCACTGCCTGCGAAGCGATCACGGCGGCAGCGGTGGCAAGGGCGACCATCGGATAGAGCAGGCCGTCGGGTACCAGCATGAAGAAGGGATTCTTGACGGCGGCGGGGTTGTCGAGGATCAGCGCCCCCTGCCCGAGATAGTTCAGGTAAAGGCAGGGGAACACATATACCAGCCAGGCCCACTTGATCGAGCGCCGGCCGAAGTGCCCCATGTCGGCATACAGTGCTTCGCCGCCGGTAATCGCCAATACTACGGCACCCAGCGCGAGGTAGGCGTGGCTGCGGTTTTCCAGAAAAAAATGCAATGCGTACCACGGGTTGATGGCGGCGATGACGGCAGGGTGCTTGAGGATGTTCCAGATGCCAAGTACGCCGAGTGTGCCGAACCAGAACAGCATGACCGGGCCGAACAGGGCACCGACGCTGGCCGTGCCGCGCGGCTGAAACAGGAACAGGCCACAGAGCACGCCTATGGTGATGGGTACGACATAGGGCTTGAACAGCGGCGTGGCGACTTCCAGTCCTTCCACCGCAGAAAGTACCGACATGGCCGGGGTAATCACGGCGTCGCCGTAGAAAAGTCCGGCGCCGAAGATGCCCAGTATCGATATCAGCCACAACATGCGCGGTCCGGCTCCCCGGGTGCGCAGCGCGAGTGAAGTCAGGGCCATGATGCCGCCTTCGCCGCGATTGTCGGCCCGGGTGATGAACATCACGTATTTGAGCGATACCGTGATGGTCAGCGCCCAGAAGATCAACGAGAGGATCCCGAGCAGGTTGTCCGGGGTGACCGCCACGGCATGCGGACCGTTGAAGACTTCTTTCATGGTGTAAAGCGGGCTGGTGCCGATATCCCCGTATACGACTCCCATGGCCGCTACCGAGACGGCTGCAAGCCGCGGTGTTGGGATGTTCTCGCCAGTAGTATTGCTGCTCTGCACCATCGAATCATTATAGGCTGCAATACAACAGGACGTCAGGCCTTTGGCGCCGGGATTTTCGTCCTGGAAAGGATAGGCGACACGGTCTCGTGAATGCTTTGCGTGGTGCTGGTGGCCGGTCGGAAGTCCGGCGCCGGTTCCGGCCATGAGTCCGGGAGCCCAAGTCCCGGCAAATCGGTACCGGAGATTGTGGGACTGCCGAGATTATCGGATAATGCGCGCCTCGCCCAGTCAGGTTCAGGCAGTATTGCTCATGGCTGCGACATCCCGGGCCGGGGTGACGGAATCGGTAGACGTAGCGGTCTCAAACACCGCCGCCGCAAGGCATGGGGATTCGACTTCCCCCCCCGGCACCA
>CAIZKA010000078.1 GCA_903933395.1 uncultured beta proteobacterium
ATCGGGATCACCGCGTCGATCTCCAGGTGCGGCATGGTGAGGCGCAGCTTGTCGGCCAGGTAGTCTCCCATCTTGGCCCGCGTCTCGTAGACCGAAATGCCGTCCATCACCGAATCGGGACGGGCCAGATAGACGAACTCGAACATGCACGGCGCATGGAGCGTGCGTTCCGCGCACTGGCGGCTGACGAAATTGCCGCGCATGTCGATCAGCACCGCTTCGCCCGGCTCGACGTCGCGCAGCATCTTGAAGCCCAGCGTATCGATGGCCACGCTCTCCGAGGCCACCATGTATTCCATTCCCTCCGGCGTCTCGTTGCGCCCCATCACCAGCGGACGGATGCCGTAGGGATCGCGGAAGGCCAAGAGGCCGTAGCCGGCGATCATCGCCACCACGGCATAGGCGCCCTTGACGCGGCGATGTACGCCGGCCACCGCCTTGAAAATCGTCTCGGCATCGACCTGGTACTTGGTCGACGCGGCCTGCAGTTCGTGCGCCAGCACGTTGAGCAGCACCTCCGAATCGGAGTTGGTGTTCATGTGGCGCAGGTCCTGGAGGAACATGTCCTGTTTCAGCTGGTCGGCATTGGTCAGGTTGCCGTTGTGCGCCAGCATCAGGCCGAACGGGGAATTGACGTAGAAGGGCTGCGCCTCGGCGGCGTTGTCGGCCGAACCGGCCGTGGGGTAGCGGCAATGCCCGATGCCCCAGTTCCCGATCAGGTTGCGCATGTTGCGGGTGCGGAACACATCGCGCACCAGGCCGGAGCCCTTGTGCATGTGGAAACGCCCGCCTTCGGCGGTGGCTACGCCGGCGGCATCCTGACCCCGGTGCTGGAGCACCTGCAAGCCGTCGTAGAGCAACTGGTTCACCGGCGTGGTGGCCACCACACCCAGAATTCCGCACATGGTCCTTCTCCGCCGGGCCGCCCCAAGGGGAAGCAGCCAAAACATGGAGCGGGCAGCGCCCGCGAACAATTATCACCCCCTTCCCCGGGAAGGGGGAGGGGAGATGGTCATCTTCCTCTATCGATACCGAATCCGTTTTGCCGCGTCAGCCGGCAACCGGGGTTTTGCCGCAATTATCACCGTCTCCAGCGGCGGCGCAAGCATTGCATCACGCCACCATACCGCCTTCGGCAGCGGCGTCATCCCCGCCACCAGCACAGCCGCCAACACCACCAGAATTCCGCGCAGGACCCCAAAAGCCGCGCCCAGCAAACGATCCAACAAACCCAGGCCGACCGCCTTCAAGAACAGGGAAATCAGCATGCGCGCGATTGCGAAGACCAGCAATACACAGACAAACACCAGTACATAAGCCACCGCCAGCCGCATGCCCGGTTCGGCAATCTGCCCGGCCAGCAAGCCGGCAATGTCTGCCGCCACGACACGGGCAACAAGAAGCGCCACAATCCAGGCGGCAAGAGCCAGAATCTCGCTTACCACGCCACGCCACAAACCCACCAGCACCGACGCCGATATTACCGTCAGCACGGCGTAATCGAATACGGTCATCGTCCTATTTTGGTGCGACCGAACCTTCTACGGCGATGATCTTGATCCTCGCACGGGCTTTTTCCGCCGCCTCCTGGGTGGCGAAGGGTCCCGCGCGAACACGCGTGCGCGGCCCCTGCGGCGTCTCGAGGTTTTCCGTGTAGGCCGGCACACCGATGCCCTTCAATTTGGCCAGCAGCACCTTGACGTTGCCGGCTTCCTTGTAGGCGCCCAGCTGAACAACCCATTGACCGGACGCATCTGCAGCCGTTTTGGTCGCCGGCTTGTCGTTCGTCTCGGTCTTCTTTTCCGCAGTCGCCGGTTTCTCCAGCGGCTTCGCGGCGGGGACTGCCGCCGCCTGAGCGGCCGGCTTCGCGGGTGCGGGCGCTGCCACGAGTGCAGCGGGCGCCGCTTCGGGCTTCGCCGGGACTTCCGCCTTCTGCTCCGCAAGCGGCTTCGGCTCAGGCGCCGGCATGGGAGTCGCCGCGGGTTTGGCCGGCAGGAGTTTGGCAGCGAAGCCGGTGGCATCCTGGCTGGGAATGCGGACCTGGATATCCTGGCTAAGCGGGCGCGGTTCCCGATCCATCACCATCGGCAAAACTATGACGGCAAATAGCGCCAGCGCGGCGGCCCCAACCAACCGGCGGCGAGCACGCTTCTTCAGCTGCAAATCGTTAGGCGAGGTGTCTTGTTCCGCCATCTTGGTTACGCTGAACGGCCATACGCCTGCAGGGCCGCAGCAACAGTGAGGAAGGATCCGAAGGCGAGGATTCTATCATCTTCGCCGGCCATCTCCTGCGCGCAGGCGAGTGCCGCGGCTGGCGAAGCGAAGCGGCCGGCGACCGCCATTCCCCTTGCTTCCAGACGGCCGGCCAGAGAGTCGGCGCCGGCGCCACGGCGGCCTTCCAGCGTGCAGGGCAGCCAGTGCGTAACCCGCGCACCCATGGCCTCGATGACGCCGTCGATGTCCTTGTCGGCGAGCATGCCGAACACCGCCCAGGTATTGCGGTGGAAGCCCATGTCGCCGAGATTCGCGGCCAGCACGCGTGCCGCCTGGGGATTGTGGGCGACGTCGAGCACCACGGCCGGACGCCCCGGCAGGACCTGGAAGCGGCCCGCCAGCTCGACTTCGATCAATCCGCGGCGGATATCTTTCATGGCCACCGGCAAATGCCGATGCAGCGCATCGAGTGCCGCCAGCGCGCAGGCGGCGTTGGCCAGTTGCCGCTCGCCGCGCAGGGCAGGGAAGGCCAGGCCGCCGCGGCGCACGACTCCGGCGGCGGCTACCTGCCCCGGGTTACCTGCCGCACGGCCCCAATACAGCCACTGTTGCTCCTGTCGCTGGTAACCGAAATCCCGTGCCATGACCTGCAGGCCGGCGCCGATCTGCGCGGCATGTGCGACAAGCGATTGCGGCGGCTGAGGATCGCCGCAGATGGCAGGCACGCCGCCGCGGTATATGCCGGCCTTTTCACGCCCGATGGACTCGCGGTCGGGACCGAGAAAATCCGTGTGATCGAGGTCGATACCGGTAACGATGGAGCACGCGGGTTCATACACGTTGGTGGCATCGAGCCGCCCGCCGAGGCCGACCTCGAGGATGATGACATCGAGATCAACCCCGGCAAACACTTCCCTGGCAGCCAGGGTGCCGAATTCAAAATAGGTCAGCGCGACGCCTTGACGCGCCTCTTCGACCTTGCCGAAAGCGCTGCAGAGGCTGGCATCGTCGGCGGCAATGCCGTTGATCCGGACACGCTCGTTGAAATGCAGCAGATGCGGCGAGGTGTACAGTCCGACGCGATAACCGGCGGCGAGCAGGATGCGTTCGAGCATGGCGCAGGTCGAACCCTTGCCATTGGTGCCGCCGACCAGGATGACCGGACAGGTCTCGCATTGCCCCAGCCGCGACTTGAGCGCGGCGACCCGTTCCAGACCGAGTTCGATGCCGGCGCTGCCACGCGGATGCAGCGCCTCGATATGCGCCAGCCAGCCGTCCAGCCCCACCGGCATTTGCGGCATCAACGCTGGTGAAGAAATCGTAGCGAGCGGGCCGCAGCGGGGTGCGGCCCCAAGCAGGCGCGCAAGCGCACTGCGTGCGTTGCGGTGGCAGCTACCGGAATGTACGCGTTTGTACATGAGGGCGAGGCGGGGTTTCGCGAAGCATGCTTCGCGCCGCCGCAGCCGGCCGGCTGTGCAAAGCCGGCCGTGGAAGAGCACCGCCCAAGCCCCGAT
>CAIZKA010000079.1 GCA_903933395.1 uncultured beta proteobacterium
CCGCGCATGTGGCGCTGCTCAATCCCCATGGCATAGACCTGAATTTCGGCTGCCCGACGCCGCTGGTGAACCGCAATCGCGGCGGCGCGGCGCTGCTCGACGAACCCGAACTGCTGCAGAGCATCGCCGCGGCGGTACGCGCCGCCGTGCCGCCGGCAATCCCGGTCACCGCCAAGATGAGGCTGGGCATCGAGGACACCGGCCGCGCGCTGGACTGCGCGCTGGCGCTGGAAGCCGGTGGCGTGCAGGAGCTGGTGGTGCACGCCCGCACCAAGGCCGACGGCTACCGGCCGCTGGTGCGCTGGGAATGGATCGCGCGCATCCGCGAAGTGGTGAAACTGCCGCTCATCGCCAACGGCGAGGTGTGGAACGTTGCCGACTACCATCGCATCCGCGCTGCGACCGGCTGCGACGACGTCATGCTCGGCCGCGGCGCCGTGTCCGATCCGCTGTTGGCGCGGCGCATCCGCAATGGCGGCGGGCACGCCACCGAAGCCGACTGGCAGGAACTGCAAGGCATGATCGCGGAGTTCTGGGCGCGAGTGCAAGCGAAGGTGACGGCGACGCAGGCGCCCGGCCGCCTCAAGCAGTGGCTGGGCATGATGCGGCGCAGCTATCCGCAGGCGGAGCAGCTGTTCCTCGCCATACGCGAGGCACGCCGCGCAGCCGAGGTCAGCGCCGGACTGCAGCGCTGCGGCTTGCGCCTGGACATTCCTTAAGGGAAACAACCATGTAAACAAGGCCGCGAAGGCAAAGTCGGGGACGAACTTGCTACAATTTGAGCGCATGCTCATCCGCCTCCGCCTCCCTTTGACAATACTGCTGTTCTCCGTTTGCGGCGGTGCCATGGCTGCCGGCGCACTCGACGACCCGCCCGACGGCGGAAAGCAGCGCAGCGAAGCCGGAGACCGGATTGCACTCGACATCCGCTACGGCATCATCGACCGCAACACCCTGCAGGGGCCTGCGCGGTTTGCGCGCCTCGATCAGGCGCTGGCCGCCACCGACGCCCTGGCCGCGGAATTTCTCGCCGGCAAGGCGGCCGACGCCGAAGATCAGCGCCGGCTGGCCGATCGCATGAGCGCACTGTTTTTCCGCCGCCGCGCACAGGATGCCGCGGTGCTCTACGAAGCCTTCCTCACCCGGGGCCTGACGGTGCCGGTCTGGGCAAGGCGCGACGTCGCCGGCGGCTACCTCGCGCTGCGCAGGCCGCAAAACGCCGTGACGCTCTATCGCGATGTCATCGCGGCAAACCCGGATGATTTCGAAGCCAATCTCGGACTTTTCTACGCCCTGGTCGAATGCGAGGAACTCGACCTCGCCACTGCGCACATCGACGCCTTCGCCGCGCGACTGCCCGAACGCCGGCATCGCGACGGCAGGTACAACGGCGAGCGCCTGAGCAGCGACGTCACCTCCGACCAGGCGCGCATCTACAGCGACCGCCTGCAGGAAGCGCAGGCACGCATCGAGGCGAGGATCACTGCATCGCCCTTCAACAGCGAAGCGCGCCAGGCCGCCGCATCGCTCGCGCTGGCGCGCGGCTGGCCGCGGCAGGGCGAACAGATGCTGCGCCGGATCGAAGGCTCCGACCCGGAAAACCCGGCGGTGAAGGCGGACCTCGCCGAAGTCAGGCTCGGCTTGCAGGACTGGTCCGGCGCGCAAGCGAGCTTCGACCAGGCCGTCGCGCTCGATCCGGAAAACAGCGGCGTCAGCCGCGCCCGCCAGACATTTGCCCTGCACAATAGCTTCGAGTTCTACAGCGAAGCAGGCTACGGCCAGGGCCAGAACAACCCCTTCAGCGGCAACCGCGACTGGTCGCTCGACAGTTGGCTGTACAGCCCGCCGCTGGCCGCCGAGTGGCGGATTTTTGCCCACAACTACAAGA
>CAIZKA010000080.1 GCA_903933395.1 uncultured beta proteobacterium
CCCGCTTCTGCGAAATCGCCGGCCATGCCGAATGGGCCGCCGACCCGCGCTTTGCCAGCAATGCGGCGCGAGTCAAAAGCCGCAGCGAACTGCTGCCGCTGCTGCGTCAGGCGACCGTGATGAAAACCACGGCCGACTGGATTGCCCTGCTGGAGAACGCCGCCGTGCCCTGCGGTCCGATCAACGACCTGGCCGCCGTCTTCGCCGATCCGCAGGTGCTGCATCGCGGCCTGCGCGTCGACCTGCCCCATGCCGCCGGCGGCAAGGCGCCGCAGGTGGGCAACCCGATCCGCTTTTCTGCGACGCCGGTCGACTACCGGCACGCGCCACCCCTGCTCGGTCAGGATACCGAAGCGATCTTGAACGAACTTGGCCGCAGCGTCGGGGAAATCGCGGCCTTGCGCGCCGCGGCCGTGATATAGGGATGTACTGAATAAGCCCTCACACCGGCGAAAGCCGGTGTGAGGGTCTTTATTTCTCTGGATTCCGGCGTTCGCCGGAATGACGATTTGACACTTGATCGACGCGTCCCTAGGGCATCAGGCGCGCGAGGCCGTTTTCGGCGGCATCCCTGTCGGCGGTCGCAAAGAAGCCGTTACGCTCGTATTCACCGGCAATTTTCTGCAGCACCGGCCTGACGGCCTTTTCGTCCATTCCCGGCTTGATGCGAGGGTCGTAGAGCATCTTCAGCACCATGTGATCGAGGCCGGAAAGAAACGCCAGGTTGGACTTGCGGCTGAAGATCGATGGCAGCGGCTGCATCGTATCGTTGCCGAGGCCCATGGCATGGGTCAACTCCTCGACCACGCAAGACGCCAGATCGGCCCGCGCCCGTGCCGCATCGACCGGGATCATCGCGACAGCGCGCACGATGGTACCCCGGCGATCGGTGGCAAAGGTGGCCAGGCACAGGCTGTGGCGAAACAGCATCGTGTTCTGGCTCAAGGGGCCACTGCCGAAATAACGCGGCACTTCGGATTCCAGCGCAATTTCGCTGGTCAACACGACCAGGAAGTTTGCCGCGGCACGTGCGTCCACGGACTGGATGCTGAGGCCCGTGACCTCGGCAAGATGCTGGAAATGCGTGTCGATCAGTTCGCGGTGCAAATCCGCGTCGCCAACGCGGTGCACGATGAAATACCTGACCGGGGTCATCCACTTGCGCACGGGATTCTGCCGCGTCGAGTAGCCGTTCTTCATGGCCAGTTCGACGAAGCTGTCGACCAGGAACGCCGGTGACTTCCAGGACACACCGTCAGCCTCGGCCACGGCCACGGCCGCCATGGAAGCGAACAGGAGGCCGAACAACAGGTCTTTCGATGAGAGCAAAATCTTCATGTCGCCACTTTCGTGCGACGTGCTCAGGACTCCAGTACGCGCAACTCGGCATTAGTGTAGCGCAAGCGGCTGGCGAGCACGCTGGCGATGCCTTCCATCAGCCGCAGGCCGAGCTTCTTGTGCTCATCGGCAAACTTGTCGAAGGCGCGGCGCGACAGTACATACAGTTCGGTA
>CAIZKA010000081.1 GCA_903933395.1 uncultured beta proteobacterium
GATGCACCGCTCGCACGAATATCTGGCCAAGGTCGCCATCGAGACCTGCGATGGAGTCATGGTGCATTCCCTGCTGGGCAACCTCAAGCCTGGCGACATTCCCGCCGATGTGCGCACCGAGGCGATCGGCGCCCTGATCGACCACTACTTCGTCAAGAAGACCGTGGTTCAGGCCGGCTATCCGCTGGATATGCGCTACGCCGGACCGCGCGAGGCCCTGCTGCATGCGCTGTTCCGCCAGAACTACGGGTGCTCGCACCTGATTGTCGGCCGCGACCATGCCGGCGTCGGCAGCTACTACGGCCCCTTCGATGCCCATCACATCTTCGACGAACTGCCCAAGGGCTCGCTGGAGACTCAGGCCCTGAAGATCGACTGGACCTTCTGGTGCTACGAGTGCGGCGGCATGGCCTCGAACCGTACCTGCCCGCACGCCGAAGAAAAGCGCCTGCTGTTGTCGGGTACCAAGCTGCGCAAGATGCTGTCCGAGGGCGGTGAAGTGCCCGCCGAGTTTTCCCGGCCGGAGGTGCTGGAGGTGCTGCGCGCCTATTACGCCGGCCTGGCCGAGCATGAAAAAGTTGAAGTCAAGTTGACCGGGCATTCCGCCCGCTGAGTGCTTTCCGCGTTTAAGTCCGTTTTTATGATGATCCACACCGCAACCAAGGAGTAGAAACCAAATGCCAACCTTTGTTCGTACCGAGAAGTGCGATGGCTGCAAGGGGCAGGACAAGACTGCCTGCATGTACATCTGCCCGCATAACCTGATGAAGCTGGACAAGGACGGTTCCGAAACCGGCCATGCCATGAAGGCTTTCAACCAGGAACCGGAGCAGTGCTGGGAGTGCTACTCCTGCGTGAAGATCTGCCCGCAGGGCGCCATCGAATGCCGCCACTACGCCGACATCGTGCCGTTGGGCGGTTCGGTGCAGCCCATGCGCGGTTCCGATTCGATCATGTGGACCATCAAGTTCCGCAACGGCACGCTGAAGCGCTTCAAGTTCCCGATCCGCACCACGGCCGAAGGATCGATCGATCCCTACGGCGGCAAGCCGATGCCCAAGATGTCCGAACTGACCGTCGATGGCGTATTCACCCGCGCCGTCATGGGCGGTTTCCGCGCCGGCAACCCTGCCGAACTGATCCGCAAGTAATTGACTAATCGAGGAACCAAAAATGGCTGGAACATTTGAAGCACCGGAAATCGTCTACGAAGAACTGGACATTCTGCTCGTCGGCGGCGGCATGGCCTGCTGCGGTACGGCGTACGAAATCATGCGCTGGGCCGAAGCCCTCAAGCTCGAAACCGGCAAGGAACTCAAGATCAAGCTGGTCGACAAGGCCGCGATGGACCGCTCCGGCGCCGTCGCCCAGGGCCTGTCCGCGATCAACACCTATATCGGCCCGGACCTGGATCCGGCCGACTACACGCGCATGGTCTCCAACGACCTGATGGGCATCACCCGCGACGACCTGGCCTACGACGTCGGCCGCAATGTCGATGACTCCGTGCACCTGTTTGAGGAATGGGGCCTGCCGATCTGGAAGACCGACGCTGATGGCGTCCGCCACGATGGTGCCGAATCGCAGAAGGAAGGCCTGCCGGCGTTGAAGGATGGTGGCAAGCCGGTGCGTTCGGGCAAGTGGCAGATCATGATCAACGGCGAATCCTACAAGTGGATCGTTGCCGAAGCGGCCAAGAAGGCACTTGGCCTTAGTCGCATCGAAGAGCGTGTATTCATCGTGCATCTGATCAACGACAAGAACGATCCGACCCGTATCGCCGGCGCCGCCGGCTTCTCGGTGCGCGAGAACAAGATCTACATCTACAAGGCCAAGGCCGTCATGCTGGCCGCCGGCGGTTGCGTCAACCTGTTCCGTCCGCGTTCCGTGGGCGAGGGCTCGGGTCGCGCCTGGTATCCGGTGTGGAATGCCGGTTCGACCTATGCGATGGCCGCCGAAGCCGGCGCCGAGATGACCATGATGGAAAACCGTTTCGTGCCCGCCCGCTTCAAGGACGGCTACGGCCCGGTCGGTGCCTGGTTCCTCTTGTTCAAGGCCAAGGCCACCAACGCCTACGGCGAAGACTACATGGTCAAGAACAAGGAAATGCTCAACGACTACCCGCCCTACGGGCAGGCTGCCGTGCCGGCATCCTGCCTGCGCAACCACCTGATGCTGAAGGAAATGAAGGACGGTCGCGGCCCCATCTACATGGACACCGTCAGCGCCTTGGCCAAACTGGCCGAGACCCTGACGCCGAAGGAAGTGAAGCACCTCGAAGCCGAAGCCTGGGAGGACTTCCTCGACATGTGTATCGGCCAGTGCGGCATCTGGGTCGGCGAGAACATCGACCCGCGCGAGAAGAACTCGGAACTGATGCCGACCGAGCCCTACCTGCTGGGCAGCCACTCCGGCTGCTGCGGCATATGGGTTTCGGGCCCGACCGACGTCGGCGCGCCGACCACGGAAGAGTACGACGGCATCCCGGCGCACCTGCCCAAGGGCTGGAACTGGGGCTATCGCTCGATGACCACGGTCAAGGGTCTGTTCACCGCCGGCGACGGTGTAGGCGCTTCCGGCCACAAGTTCTCCTCGGGGTCGCATACCGAAGGCCGCCTGGCCGCCAAGTCCATGGTCAAGTACTGCATGGACAACGCCGACTACACGCCGGAGTTCGACGAGACTCACGAACAGATCGCCGAGACCATCTGGAGGCCGGTCAAGACCTTCCTGACGCACAAGGACTACACCACGGCGATCGACGTCAACCCGCATTACATTACCCCCAAGATGCTGCAGATGCGCCTGCAGAAGATCATGGACGAGTACGTCGCCGGTTGCGCCACCTACTACAACACCAACGACAAGATGCTGGCGGTTGCCGAAGAGAAGCTGGAGATGCTCAAGGAAGATTCTCTCAAGCTGCGCGCCAAGGATCTGCACGAGCTGCTGCGCGCCTGGGAAAACTACCATCGCATCCTGACGGCGGAAGCCCACATGAAGCACATCCAGTTCCGCGAGGAAAGCCGCTATCCCGGCTTCTACTATCGTACTGACAAGAACTTTGTCGACGAGGAGAACTGGCACTGCTTCGTGAATTCGGTCTACGACAAGCACAGCAAGAAGTGGACCTGCTTCAAGCGCAAGCACGTCGACCTGGTCGACAAGTCGAAGCTGTTCAAGGCCGCCGCGCCGCACTGAGCAAAGCCACGCTGTAAGATTCTGGCCGGAAGCCGCAAGGTTTCCGGCCTGTTTTCTTTGCACAGCAGTTAAACCCCCCAGCTGTCACGAGGTGTTTCATGTCCCAGCCCGATATCCCGTTTCCGCAAAGTCCCGTTCTCCCCACGATGCTGGCGGAGACGCACGAAATCGAGTTTTCCTGCCACAAGGGCATCGGTTGCTGGAATGCATGCTGTTCCAACATCGACATCTCGCTGACGCCCTACGACGTGTTGCGCATGAAGACGCGACTCGGCATGACGTCCACCGAGTTTCTCAAGGAATATACGGTGCCCTATGAGTTCGACAAGGACAGCATCGCCGGAATCAAGTTCCGCCCCGTGGAAGGGGGGACTGCCTGCCGCTTCATGAAGCCGGAAGGCTGCGACATCTACACGGACAGGCCGACTGCCTGCCGCTACTACCCGGTGGCCCTGCTGTCGATGCGCAGGCAGGACGAATATGTCGATCGCGACTCCTACGCCATCGTCAAGGAAGACCACTGCATGGGCCACGAGGTGAATCGCCGTATCACCATCGCCGACTATCGCAAGGAACAGGGGCTCGAGGAATACGACGAACTCGCACGCGGCTGGCGCCAACTGGTGCTGAAGAAAAAATCCTCGGGACCGACCATCGGCAAGCCGAGCCTGCGCAGCCGGCAGCTATTCTTCATGGCCTGCTACGACATCGACCGCTTTCGCGAATTCGTCAGCACGGAGTCCTTCAACAAGCTGTTCGACCTGCCGCAGGAGGAAAAGGCGGTGCTGCTCGCCGATGACGTCGCGCTGTTGCAGTTCGCCTTCCGCTTCCTGCGCCAGGTGCTGTTCGGCGAGGAGAGCATCGCCCTCAATGCCGAAGCGGCGCAGGAGCGCCTGGCCAGGGTGCAGGAAAAGCGCCTGATCGAAGAGCGTGAGGCGGCGAAGAAACGCGCGCTGGAGGCGGAACAGGATTTCGCCGACGACGCGGACTAGGCCGGCCTCGATCCGAAGCGCCAGGCAGCGCACGACGGAGAGCGCATGGACCAGCAGACACTCGAGCACCTGCGCACCTGGGTTGGCCGACGCGAGGAGGTGGATGACCTGATCGCGCCCTCCAGGGTGGCTGCGCTGGCGGCGACCCTGGATCGCGACGATCCGCCGCCTGTTGCCGGAGATCCGCTGCCGCCGCCCTGGCACTGGATGCTGTGCGTGCCGGCGGCACGCCAGTCGGCGCTCGGCCCCGACGGCCATCCGGCGCGCGGCGGTTTCCTGCCGCCGGTGCCCCTGCCGCGGCGCATGTGGGCCGGCGGCCGGCTCAGCTTTCCGCAACCGCTGCGTATCGGCGAAACCGTGCAGCGGCGTTCGCAGGTGATGTCGGTCGAACACAAGATCGGGCGCTCGGGCGAACTGGTGTTCGTGCTGGTGCGGCACGAGTTTCATGGCGCAGCGGGGCTGGCCATCACCGAGGAACACGACATCGTCTATCGCGACCAGCCCAGTGCCGTATCGTCAGCGCCGTACGCAAGGGATGCCGCCCCCGGTTCCGCCGGGGACATAACTCCTGTCCCGGCGCCTGCGGAATGCGCCTGGCAGAGGACCATCGTCCCGGACGACGTGCTGCTGTTCCGCTACTCGGCGCTGACCTTCAACGGCCATCGCATCCACTATGATCGCCGCTATGTCACCGAGCTTGAAGGCTATCCCGGCCTGATCGTGCACGGCCCGCTGGTCGCGACGCTGATGCTCGACCTTTTGCGGCGGAACCAGCCCGGTGCATCGATCGCTGCCTTCGACTTCAAGGCAGTGAAGCCGGTCTTCGACATCGCCCCGTTTTCCGTCCATGGCCAGCCGGAGAATGGTGGCAAGACCGTCAGGCTCTGGGCGCGCGATGCCGATGGCGCGCTGGCGATGAGCGGCATTGCGACTTTGGCCTGAACACGTCCAACATGAATCGCCGTCCCGCCAGCGCCGACTTTTCGGGCCTTACTTGCCGGCGATCTTCTCGAGCTTTTCGGCGCGAATCAGCTGGCCATTCAAGCCTGCGTCGCGGGCAGAGCCGCCGTAGGCGATGGTCATCAGCTGCGAGTAGTAGAGCACCGGCATGTTGAACTTGGTGCCCTGTTTCTTGTTGATCTCTGACTGGTAGACCTCGACGTTGGCCTGGCACAGCGGGCAGGGCGTGACGATCATCTCGGCGCCGGCGTCGTAGGCGGATTCGACGATGTCGCGGATCTGCTTCTGGCTCTTTTCCGGCTCGGAAAACGCCAGCGCGCCGCCACAGCAGGTCACTTTCTGGTCATAGCCGGTCAGCGCTTCGCCGCCGAAGGTCTCGACCATCTTGTCGAGGTAGAGCGGGTTCTCGAAGGACTCGCCGTCGATGCCGAAAGGGCGGTTGGTCTGGCAGCCGACGTAGCCGGCGAACTTGATACCCTCCAGCGACTTTTTCATCGGCGCCTTTAGGCCGTCGTAGCCGAAGTCCTCGATCAGCACTTCGACCATGTGGCGCACATTGGCGCCGCCGCTGTAGTGTAGACCGGCAGCGGCCAGGGCCTCGTTGGTTTCCTTCATCAGCTGCGCCGAGCCGTCGAGGCGCTCCTTCGATTCGCGAGCGCCCAGCCAGCAGGCGGCGCAAGTGGCGACGATGTCCTGTCCCGGCAGGTGGGTTTCGGCCTGGGCGAAGTTGCGCGCGTTGATGGCGATGCGCGGCAGCTCGCCGCCTTCGCAATAGCCAACCGAAGCGCCGCAGCAGTTCCAGTCCGGAATCTCGGTCAGCTTGATGTCGAGCGACTTGCACATGGCGTTGGTCGACACCAGGTAGTTCGAGGCCGAGGCCTTGAGCTGCGAGGAGCAGCCGGGGTAGAACGCGTATTCCTTCTTTGCCATTTTTCTCTCCGTCAGCGTCAGGCCGTAAAGCCCTTCTTGCGATCCTCGATTTCCTTCGCCTTGGCGATGATGGCGTGGAATCCCTTGAGATCCTTGACGCCATGGCCACCGAAAATTTCCATGGGGTTGAGCCGCTTGGCCAGGAACAGGCCGAGGCCGATGCTCTGCATGCCCAGCGCCTCCTTGATGCCGGACACCAGGCCGCCCCGGAAGTAGTGACGCAGGGTCAGCGTCAGCTCATTGACCCGCCCCTTCTTGATCGCGTTGTTCCAGAACAGCGTCGCAAAATCGCGCGTCGGCTGGCCCTTCGGCGCCAAGTTCAGGCGATGGGCGTAGTTGGCCAGGCCATGCATGATGTGGGTGATCGGCAACTGGCGCGGGCAGCGCACAATACAGTTGTAGCAGGAGGTGCACATGAACATCGAATCCGAGCCCAGCACCTCGTCGCGCTTGCCGGCGCGGATCATCATGAAGATCTTCTGCGGTGAATGTTCCCAGGCGTTGCCCAAGGGGCAGGAGCCGGCGCAGACGCCGCACTGCATGCACATCTTGACCATGTGCCCTTCTTCGACGTTGGCTTCGACTTCCTTGAGGAAGTTGTTGCGGTAACGTTCGATGGCCGATTGATTTGCGGTAGTCATGTATAGCGTCTCCAAGTGTCGCTTAGAGCTTGTGAAGAAATTGTACCGAGCGTAGCGAGCAAACTTTGACCCCCGCCCTGGGGCGGGGGCAGGGGGTGGGGGGCCTTAAGAACGAGGCTGACTTTCATGATCGGAGGCGTAGCCGACGCATCATGGAAGTTAGCCGAAGCCCTTCATCGGGGATGGCCCAAGCTTCTCGAGTTCGGCGACGTAGTCGTTGATCAGCGTGACCACGCGGGCATTGTCGGTGATCGCCACTTCCTGCGTCACGACACGCTCTGGTTCGAGGCCAAGCTGGGTCAGCGTGTCGCCGATCTTGCTCATGCGGTAGTGGGCGAGCTCCGAGCCCTTGACGAAGTGGCACTGGTAGTCGTCGCCCTTCTTGCAGCCCATCATCATCACTCCGTCATAGCCCGAGTTCATCGCGTCGGTGATCCAGATGGTGTTGACCGAGCCGAGGCAGCGCACCGGGATGATGCGCACGAAGGCCGAGTAGTTCATGCGTGCCAGGCCGGCCATGTCGAGCGCCGGGTAGGCGTCGTTCTCGCAGGCCAGGACCAGGATGCGCGGCTTCTCCTCGTCCTCCTCGGGGATCTCGACTGCCTTGACCTGGCTGCCGACCGTGTCGCAGGAATAGTTCTCGAAGGAAATCACGCGTACCGGGCAGGCGCCCATGCAGGTGCCGCAACGGCGGCAGCGCTCCTCGTTGAAGACCGGGAAACGCCTTTCGTCTTCGTCGATGGCGCCGAAGGGGCATTCGACGGTGCAGCGCTTGCACTGGGTGCAGCCTTCGAGGCGCGCCTTGGGGAAGGACAGGTCGCCCGAACGCGGATGCGCGGCGCGGCCGAGTGCA
>CAIZKA010000082.1 GCA_903933395.1 uncultured beta proteobacterium
ACTGCCCTGGGAGCGTCTGCAGATCGCCGTGATCTCGATCGCCTCGGCCGAGGCGGCGCTGGACTGGACCATCCAATACACCAACGAACGCAAGGCCTTCGGCCAGGAGATCGCCAAGTTCCAGAACACCCGCTTCAAGCTCGCCGAACTCAAGACCGAGATTCAGATCGGCCGCGTCTTCGTCGACCGCTGCATCGAACTTCTGCTGGAAAACAAGCTCGATCCGGCGACGGCCTCGATGGCCAAGTACTGGTGCACCGATTTGCAGTTCAAGGTCATGGATGAGTGCGTGCAGCTGCACGGCGGCTACGGCTACATGTGGGACTACCCGATCACCCGCGCCTGGGCCGACGCCCGCGTGCAGCGCATCTACGGCGGCACCAACGAAATCATGAAAGAACTCATCTCGCGGAGTCTTTGATGGCCGATGCGTATATTTTCGACGCCCTGCGCACGCCGCGCGGCAAGGGCAAGCAGGGCGGGGCGCTGAACCAGGCTCCGCCGATCTACCTGGCGGCCACCGCCTTGCGCGCTCTGCGCGACCGCAACCACCTTGACACCTCGCAGGTCGACGACGTGGTGCTCGGCTGCGTCGAGCCGGTGGGCGAGCAGGGCGCCGACATCGCGCGCGTCGCCGCGCTCTACGCCGATTACGCCACCAGCGCGCCTGGCGTCACGGTCAGCCGCTTCTGCGCCTCGGGGCTGGAGGCCTGCAACCAGGCGGCGGCGCAGATCATGGCGGGTCAGGCCGATCTGGTGGTGGGCGGCGGCGTCGAGTCGATGTCGCGCGTGCCGATGTTCTCGTCGGGCGGTGCCTGGCCCATCGATCCGCAGGTGGCGGCGAAGACGGGCTTCGTGCCGCAGGGCATCTCGGCCGACCTGATCGCCACGAAGTGGGGCTTCTCGCGCCGGGACGTCGATGCCTATGCCGCCGAATCCCAACGTCGGGCCAAGGCCGCCTGGGACGAAGGCCGCTTCGCGAAATCCATCGTGCCGGTGAAGGATATCAATGGCCTGGTCATGCTGGCCCACGACGAATACATGCGGCCGGAAACCACCATGGAGTCGCTGGCGTCACTCAAGCCCGCCTTCGAGGAACAGGGCGGGAAATATGGTTTCAACAGCGTCATGTTGCAGCGCTATCCGGAAGTCGAGCGCATCGAGCACGTGCATCACGCCGGCAACAGTTCGGGCATCGTCGATGGCGCCGCCGCCGTGCTCTTCGGCACGAAGGAGATGGGCGCCGCGCTGGGCCTGAAACCGCGCGCCCGCATTCGTTCCTTCGCCTCGATCGGTTCCGAGCCCTCGATCATGCTGACCGGCCCTTCCTATGCGGCCGAAAAAGCCCTCAAGCGCGCCGGCATGAAGGTAGGCGATATCGACCTGTTCGAGCTCAACGAGGCCTTCGCCGCCGTGGTACTGCGCTTCATGCAGGTGCTGGAGGTCGGGCACGACAA
Source organism: uncultured beta proteobacterium (assembly GCA_903933395.1). Classification (GTDB taxonomy): domain Bacteria; phylum Pseudomonadota; class Gammaproteobacteria; order Burkholderiales; family Rhodocyclaceae; genus Sulfuritalea. The sequence goes on from CAIZKA010000082.1 coordinate 1,458, forward strand.
GATAAACGTCAATGGCGGGGCGATTGCCATGGGCCATCCGCTGGGCGCCACCGGCGCCATGATCCTCGGCACCCTGCTCGATGAAATGGAGCGGCGTGGCGTGGCCACGGGATTGGCAACGTTGTGCGTCGGCGCGGGTATGGGAACAGCAACGATCATAGAGCGAGTCTGACATGCTGAATTACACGGTCGATGCCGAAGGCATAGCCACGCTGGAATGGGATTACCCGGGCAAGTCGCAGAACATCCTCAACCATGCTTCGCTGACGACCTTCGTCGAGGCCTGCCGCATGGCGCTGGCCGATACCTCCGTCCGCGGCCTGCTGATCTGCTCGGCGAAGAAGGACTTCATCGCCGGCGGTGATCTTGCCGAACTCGCCGGCGTTACCGACGCGGCGGCTTTTCACGCCGCGATCGTCGCCTGGCGCGGATTCATGCGTTCCCTTGAACTCGGCGGCAAGCCGGTCGCCGCAGCCTTGAACGGCAGCACGCTGGGCGGCGGCATGGAACTGGCGCTTGCCTTTCACTACCGCGTCGCGGCGGACAACCCCAAAGCGCGCTTCGGCTTCCCCGAAGTGACCCTGGGCCTCTTGCCCGGGGCCGGCGGCACGCAGCGCCTGCCGCGCCTGATCGGCATGCAGGCGGCGGCGCCGCTGCTCATGGAAGGCAAGCGCATCACGGCAGCCGAGGCCCTGAAAATCGGCATGATCCATGCCGTGGTGCCGGCCGGCGAAGAGCGCCATACAGCGCGCAAATGGATACTGGATGCCATCGCTTCCGGGGTCAGGCCGCTGCAGCCATGGGATGTGAAAGGCTTCAAGATTCCCGGCGGCGGCCCCGGCACGCCCCACGGAATGCAGATGTTCATGGCGGCCAACGCCATGCTGCGCGCAAAGACCTTCGACAACTACCCGGCGCCGAAGCACATCCTCTCCTGCATCTATGAAGGCCTGGCGACCGACTTCGACACAGGCCTGGCGATCGAGGCGCGCTACTTCACCAACCTGGTGATTTCGCCGGTGTCGAAGAACATGATCCGCAGCCTGTTCTTCGGCATGCAGGACGCCAACAAGCTGGCCTCGCGCCCGGCCGGTGTGGTGCAACAGAAATATACGAAGATCGGCATGCTCGGTGCCGGCATGATGGGTGCCGGCATTGCAATGTCTACTGCGACGGCCGGCATCGCGGTGGTGCTGCTCGACACGACGCAGGAAGCGGCGGAAATGGGCAAGGCCTACGCCCGTGCCCAGTGGAGCAAACAGGTGCAGAAAGGTCGCATGACGGCCGACGCCATGGAAGCCCTGCTGGCACGCATCCATCCCACCGCCGACTACGCCGAACTCAAGGGCTGCGAGCTGGTGATCGAGGCCGTGTTCGAGCAGCGCGAGATCAAGGCGGCGGTGACTCAGCAGGCCGAAGCCGTGATCGCCGCGGATGCGATCTTCGCCTCCAACACCTCGACCCTGCCGATCACCGGTCTGGCAGACGCATCCGTGCGCCCGGCCAATTTCATCGGCCTGCATTTCTTCTCGCCGGCGGAGAAGATGCCGCTGGTCGAGATCATCGTCGGCAAGGCCACATCGGACGCCACGCTGGCGCGCGCCATGGATTTCGTCCGTGCCATCGCCAAGACGCCCATCGTGGTCAATGATTCGCGCGGCTTCTACACCAGCCGCGTTTTCGGCACTTACGTTGCGGAAGGCATGGCCCTGCTCGAAGAAGGTGTGCCGCCGGCGCTGATCGACAAGGCCGGGCTGATCGCCGGCATGCCGGTGGGCCCGCTGGCGTTGGCCGACGAAATTTCCATCGAACTGGTGCACAAGATCGGGCAGCAGACGAAAGCCGATCTCGGCGCCGCCTTTGTCGAACGCGCCGCGGACCGCATCGCGGCGAAGATGGTGGTGGATCTGGGCCGCCTCGGCCGTAAGTCGGGTGCGGGCTTCTACGACTATCCGGCCGATGGTTCAAAGTACCTGTGGCCGGGGCTGGCGCGGCACTTCCCTGCAAGAGTTCCCGCAGGGACGCAGAGCGCTGGCGCTGGCGACACGGCGATTCCCACCGTGGACGAGATCATCGAACGCCTGATCCTCGTTCAGTCCGTCGAAACCGCGCGCTGCCTCGAAGAAAAGGTGCTGCGCGCGCCCATCGACGCCGATGTCGGCGCCATACTCGGCTGGGGCTACCCGCCCTTCCGCGGCGGGCCGGTCGGCTGGCTGCATACCCTGGGCCTGCCTGCGGCGGTGGCGGCGCTGGATCGCCTCGCGGCAAAGCATGGCTCGCGCTTTGCCGCACCGACGATTCTGCGCGACATGGCGGCGAGCGGCGAGCGCTTCTACGCCTGAGGCGAAAGTCGGCGCCAGCGACACGGCGGCCGGGCCTCCCCGGGCAGTATCAGGACGACGCCTCCTGCAGTTCCCGGTTGACGTAGCGCAGGCGGGTCGCCATTTCGGTGCTCAGGTTGAAGAGGACGGTCGCCGCGATGCCGGGATGACTGCGACGTATTTCGTCGAAATGCGTTCGCGTCAGCTTGAGCACCACGCTGTCCTCATCGGCGGCCAGATCTGCCGAGCGCGGCAGGCCATCGAGCAGGCCCATCTCGCCGAATACGACGCCGGGGGCGAGGGAGGCCACGCGTTTGCGGCCCGACTCGCCGCGCAGGTAAACGCTGACGCTGCCCGAAATCACCGCGTAGATCCCATCCGCGGCGTCGCCGGTGGAGAAGATCGGCGCGCCACGCTGGAAGTGAAGTTCGATCAGCGCGTCCTGCAATGTCTGCAGGTCGTTCTGATCGAGACTGCGACCGAGCTGGGTCTCGCGCACCGATAGCAGGCGGTCGCGGGGTTCCGGCAATTCGAAATTGGTCAGCAGGTCTTCTTCAGCCCATTCCAGTGCCCCGTCCGCGTTTTCGAACCAGAAACGCCGCTCCGGCAGCCCGGTGCCGCCCAGCATCGTCAACATTCGGGCACGGGCGCCGTCCGGGTTGATCGAGGCAAATATCAGTTGGCAACGCTTTGCCGCCCCCTCGCGCGTCGCCTGCTGCAGAATTCTTGCGCCGGTGGCATCGATATCCGTGATGCGGCGGAAATCCAGGACCAGATACTCGGACTTGGCCGCAATTCGCTCGATTTCGCGCGAAAGCTTGTCGGCCGTGCCGAAGAACAGGGGGCCTTCCAGTTCCAGCATGACGATGCGCCAGCCCTCGCGCTCCAGTTCCCGCATGCGCGAAATGCTGCGCTGGCGCAGCGAATGAAAGTGACTACCGTGCAGTTCGCGCCGGATCACGCTGCCGCTATTGCGACGGACGAAAAGCAGCATCGCGCCGATCACGCCGACGAACACGGCGGCAATCAAGCTGACCACCACGGCGGTGACGACCACGGTCAGCATCACCAGATAGTTGCCCAGCAGGGTACGGTGCTGGTTCGGCGTCAGGCCGTGGCCCTGCAGCAGTTGCCGTGGCAGGCGACGGCTCCATTCGTCAACCATGATCCACGACACCGCCGCCAGCAGCCCCCCCGTGACGGCCAGGGGCAGGTAAGCGATCGTCTCGACCGCAGCCAGCATCCCTGCCGCAATCAGCGCATAGATCAGCGCCGACCAGCGCGTGCGCGCCCCGGCATTGACACTGTTGGAACAGCGCGCCAGGCCGGCGGCGCTCAGCAAGCCTCCGGCGCAGGCGCTGAGCACGTTGGCCAGTCCCTGCGACAGCAGTTCGCGATTCGAGTTGTGGCGTTCGTGCAGCATGCCGTCCACCACGGATGCCGTCAGCAGGGATTCCACCGTGGCCAGCAGGGCGAGGCCGCAGGCAGAGGGGATCAGGGACGGGATCATCGCCCGCAGTTGCGGATCGCCGAGGATGGTCTGGAAGCCGCGCAGCACGTTGAGGTCCGGCCACTTCGTGGCGACCTCGTCGAGCGTGGCGCCCGCCCGTTCCGGACCCGCCACGGCGGCGATCAGGTAATGCAGCAGCAGGCCGCCGGCCAGGGCCACCATCAACGGCGGCAGCTTTGCGAAAAAGCGTGGCGGCCGCAGCGCGATCGCGATGGTGACCAGGCCCACCAGCACCGCGCCTGGCTTAACCGTTGCCAACTGGTCGGTGAATCCATGCCACGAACCGGCGTTGGGTAAGCCCAGCAAGGGGCGCACGGCAGTGAGCAGGATCAGCAGCGCCGCGCCATTGATGAAGCCGGCCAGCACCGGGTAGGGCATGTACTTGAACAGGCGGCCGATGTTCGCCAGGCTCATCAGCACCTGGACAATGCCGGCCATGGCCAGTGTCAGCATGGTGAAGGCAAGTATCAGTGGAACGTCGGGCGTTCCATCGAAACGCAGCTTGGCGGCGAGGTCGCCGATCAGCACGGCGATGGCCAGCACCAGGGTCGGCCGCGTGCCGCCCAGCAAGCCCGGCCGCGCGGTGCCGAGCGCGCCGACAAGGTTGCTGATCAGCGCACAATAGATCGCCGCCAGTACGCCGACCGCCACGAATTCCGGACCAAGGGGGGCGAAGGCAATGATTCCGTAGTTGGCCTCGATCGGTATGCTGACCAGGGATGCGGTCAGCGGGCCGAGAAAGTCACCGGGGAAAACAGGGCGGGCGATTTTCAGGGGCGCATCCTTTTTTGCGGCTGTTTGATTCAGTACGGAGGATGCTGACATGGCCCGGCATTGGCAGGAATTGCAATAGTTGAATCATAAACAACAATTGCCGGAAAAACGCACCGCCGCATTTCCGGAGTCATCAGGCCTTGCGCGGCACGCTCGGCGTCACCAGTACCTTCCCGAACACCGCGAAGCAGAGCGCGAACGCCGTTGCCCACAGCACGGCGGAGAGCGTTACCACCGCGCTGCCCAGGCCGTGGACGGTGGCCGCGAGGCGCAGCAAGGCCGCGGCGAACATCAGGCCATAAGCGACCAGCATGGCGCCGGGTACGTCGAGCGGGCGGCCGGTGTGGCGCAGGCTGACGCGGGTCATGAGGCCGAGCATCATCAGGCCCAGGCTGCCGACGGTGAAGGCATGCAGCCAGGCGGCTTCGGGCACGATTCCGGTCAGCTCGGCGGCGGCCTTGAGGGCGAAAGCAAACACCAGCCAGGCGAAACCCAGGTGCATCACCAGCACCAGCGGCACATCGGCCACCCGCCAGCCTTTCCAGCGCGCGCAGCGCCAGCCGTGCAACGCGGTACAGGCCAGCGCGGCGGCGCCGGTCCAGACGGCGGGGGCGGCGAGGAGGTCGAGTGCGGCGAGCAGCAGCAGCGCGCCGGTGGCGGCGATCTCCAGCGGCATGTTGCACGGCGCCGGCGTGCCGCGCCCTTTCTCGCGCAGGGCGTTGCCGGTGAAAACCGGCGCCAGCACGCCGCCCTTGAGGACGTAGAGCACGATGATGGCGTAAATCGCCAGGCGCAGCGCGGTCCCGGCCTGACCGTGGTTCGCAGTGAACAGGGCGTGGTGGTAGGTCGCGTTGGCGGCGAACAGCGCCAGCAGGACGGGCAGCAGCAGCAGGTAGAGCCGGTTGGCGGCACCCAGCAGTTGCGGCGTCAGCATGATCAATGCGGCGGGGAACAGCAGACAGTCGATGGCGCCCGGCAGCAGCGGCGGCAGCCAGGGGGAAGTCCAGACGGCGATGCGCCCGAGGAGCCACAGTGCGACGAGTAACATCAGCCGCCCGCCGCGGATTTCCTCTGTACCCGCCCAGCTCGGCAACGCTGTCAGGACGATGCCGGTGATGATGGCTGCGGCAAAGCCGAAGATGAACTCGTGGCCATGTTGCAACTTCAGCGGCACTTCGCCGGTCGGCAGGTTCCACAGGCCGAGATAGGCCCCCAGCCACGCTGCGACCAGCAGCGGGGCATAGAGCGCGCCGAGGAAATAGAAGGGGCGGAAGGCGCTGGCCCAGAGTGGCGATGAGGTCAAGGTTTTGGTTGGCTGGAAAGATAAGGGGGTTCCCGGGCGAACGAGGGACGCGTATTGGCTTGGTGTTCTTAGCGAGGTGGCCGGGTATTCTGCGGAGATTGGAAGCTGTCCTGACGCCCGGACAGTGAACCCGGCAATCCGTCTTTTCGCTCGCCAAGTTTTTGCGGTCGGCAAATCAGGGTACCGCCGGCCGGCATCACGCATGTTCCGTTGATGCTTTCGTTGCGGCCGTCGAGGAGAAAGCAGCCGGCGCCGGCGACCTTTCCCGCACATGCATTCATGGCTTCGAGAAACAGGGCACGACGGCGTGCGTTGTCGTTCGGGTTCTCCCTGGCTGCCGGCACGTCGTCGGCGGGGCTCCTGACATCGGCGGACGGCGCCTGGGCAGTGCCGGGAGCCGGGCCGGCAGGTTCGGGGAAAGTCGTCGTGGTCTGTACCTGCGGCAGTTTGGACACGGCCGCCGTCGCGGCGACCGGCGCCTGGGTTGCAGGCGGGCGACGAAATTCAAGCATGGCGAAGAATAGCGACGCGAACAGGAGAAGCAGGGCCAGGAAGGGGTGGGCGATCATTGCCTGTCCGATGCGCGCCGGCAATCCCGGTTCGGGCACTTCCTCCATGTACAGCGTCGGTTGCGGCCTGGCGGATTGGGTCGCCTTGCCCGGGCTGCGATCCGGCGAACCAGCGGTTGCGGCAGGTGCCTTGTTGTCGATGCCGCTGCGGTCGATATGATTTGTCGTTGCGCTGATGCCGGCATGACCGGAAGCGCCACGGGTCAGCAAAGCCCGCCACTCGGCGATGCTTTGGGGACGTTTGGTTTCATCGAGATTCAATGCCAGGTCGATCGCGTCGAGAAACTCCGCGCTGAAGCGGCCTTCGCCTGAAAAAGTTGCGGGAATCATCACGTCGTTCGTGATGCGGTGAATGGACATGGGCGGGACGACTCCCGCCACGATCCGGTAGAGCACCCCCGCCATGGCATAGATGTCCGTCCACGGCCCCTGGTGGCTATGACGCGAATACTGTTCCGGCGGCCCGTAGCCGTGGCTCAAGACGACGGTCAGGGCGTCGGTGCCGGTGGGACTTCTGGCGGCTCCGAAATCGATCAGCACCGGGCTGTCGTCTTCGGCGCGAAGGATGATATTGGCCGGCTTGATATCCCTGTGCAGGAAGCCGGCCTGATGCACCGACTCCAGGCCGTCCAGCAAGGGCATGACCAGGGCGAGAACGGACTGCTGGTTCCAGCGCCCCGGGTCCTTTGCCAGCACCTGCTCCAGGCTCATGCCTTCTTCATAGGCCATGACCATGTAGCAGGTTCCGTTGCCTTCGAAGTAGCGGAACGCCTGGACGATGTTCTTGTGCCGGAATCGCGCCAGCGTCTGCGCCTCGCGCATGAAGCGTTCTTTTCCCCAGGCGTACTCGGCCTGGGCCTCTTCCGACTTCAACGCCACCGAACCTGAAAACTGGTTGCGCACCGCCACGCTTGACGGGAAATACTCCTTTAACGCGACCTTCAACTGCAGGTAGTTGTCGGCCGCCAGATAGGTAATGCCGAAGCCTCCCATGCCCAGCACCGAAAGCAGGCTGTACTCCTTCAGCAGGTGGCCTGACGGCAAGGCTTGCGACAGTGTCTGTGGCTGATCGGCGGCCAAGGCAGGGGTCCGGTTGTTGGTCTGGTTGTCGGCTAATGGTAGCGTAAAGCGTCAATGCCGTTTGAATCCCGGCCCGGGGAACAGGCAGATGGAAATCGGGCGTCAATGATCCCGATGTCTTGCGCTTCCCCTTCCGGGCGAAGCGATCACGGCATCAGGCGGCTTGTGCCATGACGGCGTGTGCCTGATCGAAGGCCGCCATCAGTTCCTTCTGCCTTGCCTGCGCCCGGAGGATCGAGCGCTCCTTGACCGGGCCGTAGCCGAGGACGGTTTCCGGAATGCCCGCCAGCGCCACGGCTGCACCGAGATTGTCGCGATCGAGATGCTCCAAGACGTGCGCCAGCGTGCGCTCGTAACCGGCGGTCAGTTCGCGTTCCTGGCGGCGTTCGACGGTTTCGTCGGGATTGACGGACAGCCGGTGGGCCGCTGCGGCAGGCTCGCCGGCGGCGGTCAGGGCTTCGACGCCCGCCGGATCATGGGCCGCACGACGTCCCCAGGAAAATGCGCGGCGATTCTCCGCCGCCGCGGCACCGTTGAGTTCTATCGCACGCAGCAGGGCATCGGACGACAGCGGTATGAACCCGCGCTGGAAGGCTTAGCCGAGCATGAAGATGTTGGTGGCGATCGAAGTTCCCGTCAGGCGAGCCACAGCGCGACCAGCAGCATCAGCCGCCCGCCGCGGATTTCCTCGGTACCGGCCCAGCTTGGCAGCGCCGTCAGCACGATGCCGGCGATGATCGCCGCGGCGAAGCCGAAGATGAACTCGTGGCCGTGCTGCAACTTCAGCGGCACTTCGCCGGTCGGCAGGTTCCACAGGCCGAGATAGGCTCCCAGCCAAGCCGCGACCAGCAGCGGGGCATAGAGCGCGCCGAGAAAATAGAAGGGGCGGAAGGCGCTGGCCCGGAGAGAGGCGTCGGCAGGTGATCTCACACCGGCGTTTTGCAGTGTATGGTTGGTCACCGCGATGCCATCACCGACGATGCTCCACCCGGCTATGCTTCAGAGCGAGCGGCCGCGCTCCAGGGCATCCAGATTGGCGGTCCGGTGAGCCTTCCCGCTCAGGGCCTCGGTCGCATCGCGAACTTCCTGGTAGCTGAAGGGAAAGTGTTCGCGGCTCGATCCGAAACCGAGCAGCACGAGGTTGGCAACCTGGGGGTTGTTCATCTTCAGCGCCATGGCGTCGGCATTGCAGGCATGAATGGTCACTCCCATTTCGGCCAGCAAATCGGCCACCCGCCCGTCCGGAAACGCATGGACGCTCGGCGTATTGACCACGCACATCGCGCCTTTGCCGTTCTGCCGCGAGCGAAGATAGGGCAGGGTGCGGTGGGCCTCCGTGCAATCGAGCCCGAGCAGCAGGTCGGCATCGCCTTCGCACACCAGCGGACTGTCGAAGGTGCCGATCTTGAGATGGGTCATGACCGAACCGCCGCGCTGGGCCATGCCGAATGTCTGGGAACCCAGCACAGGAAGCTTCTTGTGTCGAGCCATTTCCGTGAATACCTTGGCGGCAAAGAGCACGCCCTGTCCGCCGACCCCCGCGATGACTGTCTGGTATTTCATGTCCGTATCTCCATTGGCCCTGCCTCTTGCGCGCGGATGGCGCCTTGTGCGCAGACCTGGATGCACATGCCGCAATCGATGCAGGTGCGCCGGTCGATATTCACCAGGCCATCTGCTCCCTTTACCAGCGAAGGGCATTCGAACCAGGTGGTGCAATAGCCGCAGGCGATGCAGACGCCGGTCTGGGGCATGCTGATGGCGCTACGCGGGCATTCCGCCGCGCAGATGCGGCAGGCGGTGCACTTGCCGGCATCGATTTGATAGGCGCCGTCGACCTGCTTGATGGCGGCGCTCGGGCAGACATTGACGCAGATGTCGCAGCGGGTGCAGACACCGCAGTGGAAGCAGCGCTCGCGGGCTTCGGCGGCGGCTTCCGCGGACCCGAGGCCGAAATTGACTTCGTCGAAATTCCAGATGGAATCATTCGGTGCGCGATGACGAAGTTCGGTGCGTGGCGTCTTGCGGAAGAACTGCAGCTTGATGGCCTGCGCATCGGGTACCGCTGCGGCCTGGCTGGCGCGTGGCGACGGACAGGCGGTGGCCTTGCCGTAGGCGATGGCCGTGGCGATGCCTGGGCCGGCGGCCAATTGCAGCGACGGCGCGTCCAGCGTCTTGCCGCTGAGGCGCTCGTGGATCGCCTGCGCGGCGCGCTTGCCGCCATTGATGGCGCCGACCACGGTGCCCGCTCCCGTGCTGGAAGCGTCGCCGCCGGCGAAGATGCGCGGCTGGCGGGTGCGGCCCCAGGCATCGACGGCCAGCCTGCCCTTGACGGCCAGATCCTGCGCCTCGAGATAGCTCAGGTCGGCGTCGCCGCCGATGCAGACGAGGATGCTGTCGGCCTCGCTGCTGCCGGTCGAGAAGACCGGCGAATTCTTGCCGGCTTCCGGCTTCGGCACGGCCAGGTCGTGCAGCAGCAGCCTGAGCCTCCCCGTCGCACCGGGTTCGAAGCCGACCGGCACGGTCGCATGGTGAAAGATAATGCCTTCGTCACGTGCCGTGCCGATTTCTTCGGCAATGGCCAGCAGCACGTCGTAGTAGACATCGACCGCGGCACCTTTGCGGCGGGCGGTGCGGGCGGCGTCGATCGCCGTGTTGCCACCGCCGACTATTGCGACGCGGGCGCCGAGTTCCGGCGCCTGGCCTGTGCGCACCTGGTAGAGGTAGTCGAGGCCGCTATGCACGCCGGCGAGGTCTTCGCCGGCAATTTTCAGCCTGCGCTGCGCCCAGGCGCCGGTGGCCAGATACACGGCATCGTAGCGATCCAGTTCGGACCATGCCATGTCGCGGCCGAGGCGAACGCCGGTGTGCAGCTGGATGCCGAGCGCGTCGAATACCTCGAGTTCCCTTTGCAGCACATTGGCCGGCAGGCGGTATTCGGTGATCGCCCAGCGCAGCATGCCGCCGATTTCCGGCAGCGCTTCGTAGATCTCGACGCCATGGCCGAGGCGGGCGAGATGATAGGCAGCAGCCAGTCCCGAGGGCCCGCCGCCGACGATGGCGACGGTCTTGCCGCTTGCCGGCCCGCGAGTGGCGAAGGTCGCGGCGGAACGACCGCGGTCGCCGGCCATGCGTTCGATGGCGTTGATCGACAGAGCATCATCATAGGCGCCGCGGTTGCACTTGCTTTCACAGGGATGCGGGCAGACACGGCCGAGGCTGGAGGGGAAGGGGTGTTCCGCGTAGATGAGGCTGGCGGCGTCGGTCCAGTTGTCTGCGGCGGCCAGCGTCATCAGGCGCTCGATGTCGTTGCCGGCCGGGCAGGCCTCGGCGCAGGGCGACAGCTGGTCCTGGTGGCGCGGCATCCACTCGGCGTCGAGTGCGGAGGCCGTTCCCGGCGTCCGCGGGTGCGGGCCGTGGTGTATCTCGACGGGCAGGGCGGTCTTGTCCGGACCCAGGCCCTTCAGCTGCGTGACGCAGGCATAGCGCGCCAGCACGACCGCGATGCCGCCGTTTTCGGCGCGGGTGTGGTCGAGTGCGTCCAGCAGCTTGCGCTGGAATGTGGCCAGGTCATGGGGGTCGGCGTGCTCCAGATAGCTTATGCCGCAGCCCCGGATCAGGGTCTCCAGATGAACGATGCCACCGGCATGGCCGTCGGCCGTCTTGCCGAATTCGGGAGTCGGCTGCATGCCGGTCATGCCGGTGGTGCCGTTGTCGAGGACCAGAAGGACGAAGCGCGCCCCGTTGTACACGGCGTTCTCCAGTCCCGCTGCACCCGAATGATAGAAGGTGCCGTCGCCGATGGTGGCGAAGATCGGCGGCGATTTGCCGTCCTGGGCGTAGGCGTGGAAGAAGCCCGAGGCCATGGAAATCGATGCGCCCATGTCGTGCACCGTGTCCACCGATCCCTGGTTCAGGCCCAGCGTGTAGCAGCCGATGTCGCCGGGGAAGATGGCTTCGGGAAACGCCCGCCGCAAGGAATAGAAGGTCGAGCGATGGCCGCAGCCGGGGCAGAAGGTCGGACGCCGGACGGGCAGCTCCATCCCGGCCACGGCTTCCTGCATGCGGTTGGCGGGCCGCTCATTGGCTGCAAGGCCAGCCTCGCGGGCGGCGGACACGAGCAGTTTTTCGATGACGCCGGGCGTCAGCTCGCCATGCGAGGGAATATGCCCCGTAAGCCGTCCCCACACCGGGATCGGCAGCCGGACCTGCAGTTCGACGGCGGCGTCGGTTTCTTCGAACACGATGAGCCGTTCGCAGCGGCCGGCAAAATCCCCGACCAGCTTGCGCGGCAGCGGATAGGCCGTGGCGATTTTCAGCAGCGGCAACCGGTCCGCCAGTCCGAGCGAGGCAAGCTGGTCCTTCAGATAGGCGTAACAGACGCCTGCGGCGACGATGCCCAGCGGCGCGCGCTGCTGTGTCGTACCTGCCGGGAAGAAGGCATGGTTGCCCGGCCAGGTTTCGAACTCCTTTTCGATGGCCGCCAGTTTCTGGTTCAACTGCTGGTGCAAAGCCATCCTGGCACGCGGTGTCGCCGCCCAGCGCCGGGGATTTTTCTCGAAGTCGGCGGGGCGAAACGGCGCAGCCACGGCTTTGCATTCGATCGACTGCTCGGAGTGGCAAACGCGCACCGTCGGCCGCAGCAGCACGGGAATCTGATGGCGCTCGGAAAGTTCGAAGGCCAGCGCCACCATGTCCTTGGCTTCCTGCGGACTGGCGGGGTCGAGCGCCGGCAATTTGGAAAACAGCGCGAACAGCCGGGAGTCCTGCTCGGTCTGCGACGAGTGCAGACCGGGATCATCGGCCACGATCAGCACCAGGCCGCCGACCACGCCGATATAGGCGGAGGAAAGGGCCGGGTCCGCGGCCACGTTGAGGCCCACCTGCTTCATCGCGACGGCGGCGCGCTTGCCCGAGTAGGCGGCGGCAAGGGCGGTCTCCAACGCCACTTTTTCGTTGGTCGACCATTCGGCGTATAGGTCGAGTCCAAGTTCTTTCCTGAATTCGACCACGGCCGGCAATATTTCGGAACTGGGCGTGCCGGGGTAGGCCGTCATGAACTGGCACCCGGCTTCAACGAGGCCCCTGGATATGGCCTCGTTGCCGAGCAAGATGCGATGATCCGCCGTTTTCATGTCCATGTTCTGCCTCCTCCTGTGTCAAGCCGTTCGACTTGAGTGGTGAATCCGGCGGCTTAAGCCGTCTGTTCTGATGCGGTGTTCTGGCTGCGGAATTGCGCCAGCAGTGCTGCGTGTTTTGCCCGGGCCTCGCCGACGGACCGGTCTTTTACCGGGCCGTAGCCGCGGATGATTTCCGGCACGCTGGCGAGCCCTATCGCGGTGTCCATCCGGCTGTGATCCGGCGTGCCGAGGAGCATGTCCATGGTCGCTTCATAGTCGGCAATGAGTTGCCTTTCCTGCCGCCGTTCGGCGCTGAAGCCGAAGGGATCGAACGGGGTGCCGCGCAGAAACTTCAGGCCGGCAAGCGCTTTCATGGCGGGCAGCAACCAGGGACCGAAGCGGATCTTCTTCGGCTCGTCACCCGGTTTGGCGCCGCGGCTCCAGGGCAGGGTCATGTGGAAGTTCAGGCGGTAGTCGCCTTCGAAGCTGGCTGCCAGCGATTCCTGGAATTCCGGCGCGACGAACAGCCGGGCGACTTCGAATTCATCCTTGTAGGCCAGCAGCTTGAAGTAATTGCGCGCCACGGCTTCTGCCAGCGCCGTATCGCCAGCGCCGACCTTTCTTGCCCGCTCCACCAGATCGACGTAACGTCGGGCATAGTCGGCATCCTGATAGGCCGTCAGGTAGTCGCGGCGGCGTGCGACGGTTTCGTCGAGATCGAGGGACAGCCGGTGTGTCGTTGCGGCAGCTGCGCCGGCGGCGACCAGCGCTTCGACGCCGGCCGCATCGAGGGCTGCTCGCCGTCCCCAGGAAAACGCGCGCCGATTCTCTTCTACAGCGGCGCCGTTGAGTTCAATCGCGCGCAGCAGGGCCTCTGACGAGAGCGGAATGAGGCCAAGCTGAAAGGCGTGGCCGAGCATGAAGATGTTGGTGGCGATCGAGTTGCCCATCAGGCGCTCGGCAAGGTGGCTGGCGTCGATGAATGTCGAGGCGTCGGCGCCGACGGCATCGACTATCGAGGTTTCCATCGCCCCTTCCGGAAACGCCCTGTCGGGGTTGCGGATGAATTCGCCGGTGATCGTCCTGCCGGTATTGACGATCGCCCGGGTGACGCCGCTTGCCGTCCTGGCAAGTACCTCGTCGCTCACCGCCACGACAATGTCGCAAGCGAGCAGGAGCCGCGCCTCGCCGGTGGCAATGCGGACGGAATGGAGCTGGTCCTGGCGATTGGCCAGGCGCACGTGCGACATCACCGCGCCGCCCTTCTGGGCGAGGCCCGTCATGTCGAGCACCGTTGCGCCCTTGCCTTCGAGGTGTGCGGCCATGCCGAGCAGGGCCCCGATGGTGACGACGCCGGTGCCGCCGACGCCGGCTATGAGGATGCCGTAGGGATCACGCAGGCCGTGGGGCAAGGGTTCGGGCAGGTCGGCGAAGTCGCCCGCGTCCGGCTGCAGGCCCTGGCCGCGGCGCACTGCGCCGCCGTGTACGGTGACGATGCTCGGGCAGAAGCCCGTGACACAGGAATAGTCCTTGTTGCAGGCGTGCTGGTCGATGGCCCGCTTGCGGCCGAATTCCGTCTCGACCGGAATCACGGCCAGGCAGTTCGACTTGACGCTGCAATCGCCGCAGCCCTCGCAGACCATTTCGTTGATGAAGACGCGCACGGCGGGATCGGCAAACTTGCCGCGCTTGCGCCGCCGGCGCTTTTCCGCGGCGCAGGTCTGGTCGTAGATCAGCGCGGTGACGCCCGGGGTGTCGCGCAGGTCGCGCTGGGCGGCGTCGAGTTCGTCGCGATGGCGGATCTCGATACCGGGTGCGAAGTCGGTGACGCCCTTGTATTTTTCCGGCTCGTCGGACATCACGATGATGCGTTTGACGTCTTCCGCGGCAAGCTGGCGCGTCAGTTGCGGCACCGTCAGCGTGCCGTCCAGCGGCTGGCCGCCGGTCATGGCGACGGCGTCGTTGAAGAGCAGCTTGTACGTAATGTTGATTTTTCCGGCGACGGCGGCGCGGATCGCCAGGATTCCGGAATGGAAGTAGGTGCCGTCGCCCATGTTGGCGAAGATGTGCTGCGTGCCGCTATGGCCGGAAACGCCCAGCCAGGCGGCGCCTTCGCCGCCCATGTGGCAAATGGTCAGCGTATTGCGGCCCATCGCCACGGCCATCAGGTGGCAGCCGACGCCACCCAGGGCAACACTGCCGGCGGGTACTTTGGTCGACTGGTTGTGCGGGCAGCCGGGGCAGAACCACGGGGTGCGCGTCAGCGTTGTCCGGGGCCTGGCGAGGGTGCTGGCCTGCTTGTCGAGGAAGGCGATGTGATCCGAAATGCGGCTCGAGCTGTGGAAGCGACCGATGCGCGAGGCGATGGCGCGGGCGACCAGTGCCGGCGTCAGCTCGGCAGTAGGGGCCAGCAGCCAGCGGCTGACCGGCACCGGCCACTCGCCGGATTCGTCGTACTTGCCGACGATGCGGGGACGCACCTCCCTGCCACTCTTGTCCGTCCAGTTGTAGAGCATTTCCTTCAACTGGTACTCGATGATCTGGCGCTTCTCCTCGACCACCAGTATTTCTTCCAGACCCTCGGCGAACTGCCGTATCGAGTCGGCTTCGAGCGGCCAGGGCATGCCCACCTTGAACAGGCGCAGGCCGATTTCGGCGGCATAGCGCTCGTCGATGCACAGGTCGTCGAGCGCCTGGCGCACGTCGAGGTAGGCCTTGCCGCAGGCGATGATGCCCAGGCGCGGGCGCGGGCTGTCGAAGACCATGCGGTTGAGCCGGTTGGCGCGGGCGTAGGCGATCGCGGCGTAGACCTTGAACTCCTGCAGCCGGTGTTCCTGCGCCAGTTGCGGATCGGGCCAGCGGATATGCACGCCGTCCGGCGGCAGGCGGAAATCTTCTGGGATCGCGAACTGCATGCGGTCCGGGTCGATGTCCACGACGGCCGAACTTTCGGCGGTATCCGAGGTCAGTTTCAGCGCCACCCAGCAACCGGAGTAGCGCGACATGGCCCAGCCGTGCAGGCCGAAGTCGAGGTATTCCTGCAAGTCGGCCGGGGCCAGCACCGGGATGCCGCAGGCGGAAAACATGTGCTCGCTCTGGTGGGCCACGGCCGATGAACGCGCGGCGGGGTCGTCGCCGGCAACCAGCAGCACGCCGCCATGCTTTGCCGTGCCGGCATGGTTGGCGTGCTTGAAGACGTCGCCGCAGCGGTCCACCCCCGGCCCTTTGCCGTACCACATGGAGAAGATGCCGTCGAACTTCGGTTGCGGAAACAGGTGCAGCTGCTGTGTGCCCCAGATGGCGGTGGCGGCGATGTCCTCGTTGAGTCCAGGCTGAAAGCTGATGTCGTGCTGCTTGAGAAAGGGCCCGGCGGCATGCAGCGCGGTATCCAGGCCGCCCAGCGGCGAACCGCGATAGCCGGAGATGTAGCCGGCGGTATGCAGGCCGGCACGGCGGTCCAATTCGTGCTGCAGCATGGGCAGGCGCGTCAGTGCCTGCATGCCCGTGAGGAAGACGCGACCCCGGTCCAGGCGGTACTTGTCTTCGAGTGAAATATTTGCCAGTTTCATTTCCATTCCCCTCTGTGCCGGCCAGCGCGCTCGTGCAGCATTTTGTGCGCCGTCCTTCACATGCACGACCCGTGGCGGGTCGCAGCGCTCAATCTTCCGGGCGAAAGCGGGAAGATCGGGAGCCGTGGGTGGTCGTGCACCACCACGTTCTGTAACGCGCCGAAATTCTGTGGGAATGGGTCATGAACGGGCCGACTGGTTTATGCGGCCGCTAGGTTAAAACAATGTTTTTTGCGTATGACATGAAATCGCTCATCCACCGGCGATGACGCCTTGGTCCTTGAGGCTTGCACACTCCGCCGCCGTGAGTCCGGCGCTCGTGAGTACCGCCAGGGTGTCCTGCCCGTATTTGGCGGGAAAGCTCATTTCGGTGGCCACGCCGGGAATATCCACTGCCATCGGCTGCATGCGCAGGGGCTTGCCTTCCGGCGTTCGCGTCGTTGTCAGGCGGCTGCTGACGGCCGGCATCTTGCTCACTGCCGGGATGTCGTGGATCGGCGCATGCGGGATGGTGGCTTTGCAAAATTCCGCGGCAATGTCAGCGGTGGCGAGACGGCGAGTCACTGCCGTCATGTCGCGGTGGATCGCCTCGCGTTCCTGGTGGCGGCCTTCGTTGGTGACGCGGATGGCATTGGCCACGGAGGCGAAGCAGGGGATCTCGGTCAGACGCCGCCACTGCACGTCGCTGCCGATGGCCATGTAGATGAAGCCATCGGCCGTGGGATATACATTGGTCGGGATGAACTTGCGATGCTCGTTGCCGCAGCGGGTAATCTCCGACGGATCGCAGTCGAAGTCGAGGAGCGGCAGGGTTGTAATCAGCCAGGAAGCGGCCGCCTGCAGCATCGAGACATCGATGCGGCTGCCTTTCCCCGTCTCGGCGCGTTCCAGTAGCGCCATCATGACGCCGGCGTAGACCTCGTCGCCGGCCTTGAGGTCGATCAGCGGCACGCCGGACAAGGTCGGCGGGCCGTCGGCGGGGCCGGTCAGTTCCATGTAGCCGGCCATGGCCTGGATCACCGGGTCGTAGCCGGGCGCATCGGGATATTCCGGGCCCATGGCCGAGATGCCGGCCCAGATCAGGTCCGGCTTCACGGCGGAGAGGCTCTCGTAGTCGATGCCCAGCTGCTTGTAGCGCTTGGGCACGGTGTTGCAGCAGAAGACATCGACATCGAGTTCGACGATCAGCTTGCGCAACAACTCCTGGCCCTTCGGGTCCTTGAGGTTGATGGCGATGGCTTCCTTGCCGACGTTGGGCGCGATGAAATAGCTGCGGCGGTCATCATCGACGACCTTGCCGCCGATGTAGCGGTTGGGGTCACCCGGCAGGCCGTCGCCGCAGGGCGTCGACTCGATGCGGATCACGCGCCAGCCGAGCTGGGCGAAGCGCAGTGTGGCGTAGGGCAGCGACAAGGCCTGCTCCATGGAAAGCACGGTACGGCGCTTCATGCGGGCTCCGACGTCATTCCGGCGGACGCCGGAATCCAGGGGTTTGCGGCCCACCGTTCTGGATTCCGGCTTTCGCCGGAATGACGAAATGGGAGGGGATTGTTGCGCGGGCGCTTCATGCTCATTCCACCCTCCAGGGCTTCCAGTACAACTTCGGCGTCTGGCCGTGCATCGCGCGGTAGACCTTTTCCGGGGTGAAGGGCAGCTCGAACATTCTTACGCCGGTGGCATTGGCGATCGCGTTGGCCGCCGCGGCGGCCATGCAGATGGCCGGCGCCTCGCCGACGCCCTTGGCGCCCTGCGGGCCTTCGCCGTCCATGGACTCGATGAAGGCGATGTCCATTTCCGGGATCTCGGGGGCGGTCACCAGCTTGTAGTCGCGGAAGTTCGGGTTCTTCATGATCCCATTTTCCATTATCAGATCTTCGGTGAAGGCATAGCCCTGGCCCATCACCACGCCGCCCTCGATCTGGCCCTCGATGCCGAGCCGGTTCAGCACGCGGCCGACATCGTGGGCGCCGGTGACCTTGACCAGCTTGATGAAGCCGGTGTCGGTGTCGAGTTCGATCTCAACCACCTGCGTGCCCCAGGCGTAGGCCGCCGAGACGTCGCCCTTGAAGCCCTTGTCCTGGTGCACGCTGGGCGGCTCGTAGTAGAAGGTGGTCATCACCAGTTCGGCCTTGTCCTGGAAGTGCAGGTTGCGCAGGAGTTTCGAGAGCTCGATCACGACTTCGCCGCTGTCGCCGCGGATCACGAAGCCGCCGCGCAGGTCGAGGGACTCCTCGGCGCACTCGAACTTCTTCGCCGCCACGGCGAGGATCTTGCTCTTGGCCTTCTTCGCCGCACCGATCGCCGAATTGCCGGCGATGAAGGTGGTGCGGCTGGCATGCACGCCGACATCCCAGGGGGTGATCGCGGTGTCGTTGTTGACCACCGTGATCGCCGAAATCGGCAGGCCGAGTTCCTCGCAGACCAGCTGCGAGAGCACGGTTTCCGAACCCTGGCCGATTTCCGAGGCGCCGGTGATCAGCGTGACATTGGCGAAGTCGTCCATCTTGAGGATGGTGCCGCAGCCGTCGGAAGGGTAGATCTTGGCGCCGCCGCCGACGTGCAGCATCGAGGCCATGCCGATGCCGCGCTTGATATTGCCGGGCTTCTTGCGATTGGCCGCGTTCTCCCTGAACTTGCGCGAGAAATCGCTGCGCGTTGCCGCCGTGGTGATGCAGTCCTTGAAGCCGCAGCTCTTGAAGCTCATGCCCTGGCCGCTGACTTCGCCGGCATCCTGGGCGTTCTTCATGCGGAATTCGAGCGGGTCCATGCCGATCGCCTCGGCCAGCATGTCCATGTGCTGCTCGATGGCGAAGGTGGCCTGCAGGTTGCCGTAGCCGCGGAAGGACCCGGCATAGGGGTTGTTGGTATAGACCGCGGCCGTGTGGTAGTCGCAATGCGGCACGCGGTAGAGCGAGGAGAAGGTCTGCATCATGACGAAGGGCGTGGTGGCGCCCCAGGAGGTGTAGGCGCCGTTGTCATGCAGCGTATGGACCTGGCGGAAGGTCAGGGTGCCATCCTTTTTGCAGCCGCTGCGCAGGGTCAGCAGCACCGGCTGGCGCGTCGGCGAGGCAAGGAATTCCTCCTCGCGGGTAAACAGCATCTTCACCGGGCGCTTCGCGGCGCGGGCGAGGTAGAGGCAGATCACCTCGAAGGGATAGATGTCGAGCTTGGAACCGAAGCCGCCGCCGATCGGCGGCTGGATGATGCGGATGCGTGCCGGGTCCATGTTCAGGTATTCGGCGAACTCGCGCTTGTGCAGGAAGGGCACTTGCGTGTTCGAATACATCAGCAGGTTCCCCGAGGCGTCGAACTCCGCGATCATGCCCGAGACGCCCATGCAGCAATGGGTTACGTAGTGCAGCTTGAAGGTGTCCTCGACCACCACGTCGGACTCGGCCTCGCCCTGCACCACGTCGCCGTGGGCGTAGTCGAAGCGCATCGCGATGTTGTCGGGCTTGCCCTTGTGGGCGATCGACATGCCCTGCTTGAGATGCTCGTGGCTGCCGTCGGCGCCGTGCGGCTCGGGGTGGATCAGGGCGGCGCCGGGTTTGATGGCTTCCTCGGGATCGGAGATGACCGGGAGGTCTTCGTACTCAACCTTGATCAGCTTCAGCGCAGCCTCGGCGATTTCCTCCGACTCGGCGGCCACGGCGGCGATTTCGTCGCGCTGGCTGCGCACGCGGCCGACCTTGAGCGGGAAATGGTCCTTGGCAACGCCAATGGGTCGCTGGTCGGGAATGTCGGCGGCGGTAATCACCACGTGCACGCCGGGCAGGGCTTTCGCCGCCGAGGTGTCAATCGACTTGATCAGGGCGTGGATGCGGCCCGAGCGCAGGATCTTGCCGTGCAGCTGGCCGGACAGGTTGATGTCGTGGATGTAGCGCGTGCGGCCGCTGGCCTTTTCCGGCGCATCCATCTTGGCGATGCGCTTGCCGATCAGCGTTTCCGGCTCTATGACGCGATTCTTCTTTTCGGCGATCGTCATGGCGTGGCCTCCGCGGCGCCGCAGGCAACCACGGCGTCCACTATCTTCTTGTAACCGGTGCAGCGACACAGGTTGCCCTCGAGGCCTCGTTTTACGCAGGCCTCGTCGGGATGCTCGTGCTTGTGCAGCAGGTGGTCGGCCTGCATCATCATGCCCGGCGTGCAGAATCCGCATTGCACCGCGCCATGCTCGACGAAGGCATCGCGCAAGGCGTCGCCCTTGCCGTCGTTGGCCAGGCCTTCGATGGTGGTGACATTGCGACCGTCGCAATCGACGGCGAACATCAGGCAGGAATTCAGCGATACGCCGTCGACCTGGATGGTGCAGGCGCCGCACTCGCCTTCGCCGCAGCCGTACTTGGTGCCGGTGAGGCCGATCACCTCGCGCAGCATGTCCAGCGCGTTCATGGTGATGTCTATGGTCGCGCGCCGCTTGACGCCGTTCAGGGTGAATTCGATGTCATGCTTGAGCGACATGGCTGAGTATCCTTTTTGTAATGTTGTGGATCATTTCCTTGCGGTACCAGGCCGTGGCGCGGACATCGTCGATCGGCTTGACTTCGTCGCGGGCGATTGCCGCCACCTTGTCGATGGTGGCCTCATCGAGGCGCTGGCCTTCCAGGGCCTGCTCGGTCTGCGCGGCGCGAGTCGGCGTTGGCGCTACGGCGCCGAAAGCCACGCGTACATTGCTCAGCGAGCCGTCCACGAGCGTGCCGGCGATGCCGATGGAAATGGTCGAAATATCGAGCGCCGGGCGCGTGCCGTGCTTGTAGAAGCGCGCCACGTGGTTGGCCTCGGGAATCGGAATGCGCACGCCGGTGACCAGTTCGCACAGCGACTTGCGCGTCTTGCCGGGGCCGACGAAGAAGGTCGACAGCGGCATGCAGTGGCGGTAAATCTTGGCCTCCGGCATCGAGGCCAGCTCCACGCAGGCATCCAGCACCAGCAGCGGTATCAGCATGTCGCCGGCAGGGGAAGCGTTGCAGATGTTGCCGCCGATGGTGCCGGCATTGCGGATCTGGTCGCTGGCAAAATGGTCGCAGGCCTCGACCAGCACCGGCAGGCGTTCCTTGATCAGCGGATGCTCCATGATCTCGGTGATGGTGGCCAGCGCACCGATGCGGATCTCCCTGCCTTCCAGCGTAATCCCCGAGAGTTGCGGTATGTGGCGGATGTTCATCAGCGTGTGCTTGAACTTGATCCGCCCGGCCTGGGATTGCGGTGTCAGATCGGTGCCGCCGGCCAGGATGGTGACGTCGCCGTCCTTGAGGCGCTCGACCGCCTGGTCGAGGCTGGTGGGCGCGAAGTAGTGTTTGAGTTCGGTCATTGGATATTCTTCCTAAAGCCCACTATGGACATTGCTGCCTCCGAGAATAAAACTCGTCATTCCGGGCTTGACCCGGAATCCAGCGGCTTTCTTCTGGATACCGGCGTGCGCCGGTATGACGAGCTTTCGAGGTGTTTGATGAAATATTCGGTTTTTCACGTCAATCCGCTCAGAACCGGATCGGTTCCTGGTAGCGCCCGAATACATTGACAAGTTCCCTGGTCATTTCGCCGACGCTGGCATAGGCCTTGACCGCCTCGACCAGCGCCGGCATCACGTTGCGGCCGGAAGCGGCGTCGGTGCGCAGACGCGACAGCGCGGCATTGACTGCCGCGTTGTCGCGCTCGGCGCGGATGCGCTGGAGGCTCTCCATCTGCACGCGCGCATCGTCCTCGTTGTAGGGGTGAAATTCGACCGGATGATCTTCCTCCTGCTCGTTGCGGTAGCAGTTGACGCCGACCTTGGGGAATTCTCCGGATTCGATCTTGCGCTGCATGCCATAGGCCTGGGCCGAGACCTTGGCCTGGATCGTGCCTTCGGCCACCATCTTGACGATGCCGCCCTGGGCATCGACCTCCGCCATGATCTCTTCCATTTTCCTGCGCATCTCGTTGGTCATGGTCTCGACGTAGAAGGAACCGGCCAGCGGATCGACGGTCTCGGTCAGGCCCATTTCCTCGATCAGCAGCTGCATGGTGCGCAAGGAAATGCGCGCCGAGTACTCGGTGGGAATCGTGTAGGCCTCGTCGTAGGAACACAGCGCCATGGTCTGCGTGCCCGACAGCGCCGAGATCAGCGCGTAGTAGGCGCCGCGCATGATGTTGACCTCTGGCTGCTCGAAGGTGAGGCCGCCGCCGCCGCCGGCGGCGATCATGCGCAACCACATCGAGCCGGGCTTTTCGGCGCCGTACTCTTCCTTCATGATCTTGGCCCACAGTCCGCGACCGGCGCGGAACTTGCACACCTGCTCGAAGATGTTGCCGAAGATGTTGAAGTTGTAGGACAGGCGTCCGGCGAATTCGTCCACCGGCAAGCCGCGCCGGATTGCATCGTCGGCGTAGGCTTTGGCGATGCAGAAGGCGTAGGCGATTTCCTGGGCCGGCGTCGCCCCGGATTCGCGGATGTGGTAGCCGCAGACCGAGACCGGCGTGTACTTCGGCGCTTCCTTGGCGCAGTACTCGATGGTGTCGCCGACCAGGCGGATCGAGGGCTCGACCGGGAAGATCCAGGTGCCGCGGCCGATGAATTCCTTGAGGATGTCGTTCTGAGCCGTGCCGCGCAGTTCCTTGATGTCGTAGCCGCGCTTCTCGGCCATCGCCAGGTACATCGCGATCAATATCGCCGCCGCGCCGTTGATGGTCAGCGAGACGGTGATCTTCTTCAGGTCGATGCCGTCGAAGGCGATCTCGAAGTCGCGCAGGGTGTCGATCGACATGCCGACACGGCCGATCTCGCCCTCGGCCAGGGGGTCGTCGGAATCAAGACCGATCTGCGTCGGCAGGTCGAAGGCGACGTTGAGCCCGGTCTGGCCGTTGGCGATCAGGTACTTGAAGCGCTGGTTGGTATCGGCCGGGTTGCCGAAGCCGGCGTACTGGCGCATGGTCCAGGGCTGCTTGCGGTACATCTCGCGGTGGATGCCGCGCGTGAAGGGGTATTGGCCGGGCTCGCCGACCATCTCCATGCCGCCGCTGGCTTCGACGTCCGCCGCCGTGTACAGCGGCTTGACCTCGATGCCGGACTCGTTGATGACTTTTTTCAGTTCGGGCTTCTGCGGCGCGTTCATTTGACATTGCTCCGGATGTACTCGGTGATGGCATCGAGTTTCGAGCCGGAGGGGAAGATGCCCTTGAATCCCAGCTCGCGCAGGGCCTGGTGGTCCTGCGCCGGCAGGTTGCCGCCGATGACCCAGAGCTTGTCGGTCAGGCCGGCCTCTTCGAGCAGGGGCTTGAGCTTGCGGCAGAATGGAATATGCGAGCCGGCCATGCTGGACAGCGAAATCACGTCGACGTCCTCTTCGAGCGCGATGCGCGCGATCTGCTCCGGGGTCTGGCGCAGGCCGGTGTAGATGACTTCGAAACCGGCATCCATCATGGCGCGCGCGACGACTTTGGCGCCCTGGTCGTGGCCGTCGAGGCCGGGTTTGCCCAGCAGGACTTTGATCCTGCGTTCTGTTGCGTTCATGACGATACTTCTTTCGCAATGATGAGTTTGAGTATCTCGCTGGTGCCGCCGCCGATCAGGGTGAAGCGCACGTCGCGCAGGTAGCGCTGCACCGGATATTCCATGGCGTAGCCGTAGGAGGCGAAGACCCGCGCGGCCTTGTCGCAGACCGTGGCCGCGGTTTCGGTGGCGAACAGCTTGGCCATGGCCGCTTCCTTGTGATAGGGCTTGCCCGAGTCGCACCGCCACGCGGCGTAATACACCAGGTGGTCGGCGGCTTCGAGTTCCGTGGCCATCTCGGCCAGCTTCATCTGTATCGCCTGGTAGCGGTTGATGGCCTTGCCGAACTGCTTGCGCTCACCGGCGTAGCGCACGGCCTCGGCCAGCGCGGCACGCGCCACGCCCAAACCCATGGCGCCGGTGATGATGCGGATCTCGCCCAGGGTCCTGCGCAGGTGGCCTTCACCGTCGCCTTCTTCCTTCGACAGTCGATGGCTGTCGGGGACGAAACATTCGTCGAAGGCGACTTCCGAGGTGGGCAGCGCCCAGACACCCATCTTGTGGATTTCGCGGCCGACGGTGATGCCCTTGAAGTGCTTCTCGACGAGGAAGATGGTGAGCTTTTTCTCCTCGCCGGCCCGGGCGAAGACCGTGAAGAAATCCGCCACCGGCGCCGAGGTGATCCATGTCTTCTGGCCGTTGATGACGTAGCCGCCGTCGACTTTCTTCGCCGTGGTGGCGATGGAATCCAGGTCGGAGCCCGCATTCGGCTCGGTCATGCAGATCGCGCCGATCTTCTGGCCGGAGAGCGCCGGCTTGAACAGGCGTTCGATGATGTCTTCATTGCCCAGCAGGTGCAGGAACTTGGTGCCCATCAGGGACTGCATCGCCACGGCGCCCGCCAGCGACATCGAGCCGCGGGCAATTTCCTGCAGGGCGAGACAGAACTCGGTTAGCGCCGTACCGCTGCCGCCGACTTCTTCGGGATAGCGCATGCCGAAGAAGCCGAGATCGGCCAGTTCCTGGAACAGGGCGCGCGGATAGACCTTGGCTTCGTCAAGCGCAGCCGCCTGCGGCGCGATGCGCTCGTCGCAGAAGCGGGCAAAGGTGTCGCGGATCTGCTGCTGGTCTTCGGACAGTTCGAAATTCATTGTCTCAGCCGGCCTCGTAGCCGTAGTCGCGCTTCGCCGCTTCGGCGGTGATCACGCCGTTCCTGATTTCTTCCGCCAGCAGTTTGCGGTCGCGCTTTTTCGGATCGCCGTAGCCGCCGCCGCCGCTGGCGACCTGGTGGTAGGTGGTGCCCAGCGGCACGCCGGTGATCAGGTCCTTGTTCTTCGGCACCACGGTCCGGCCGTCCGGGTAGTGCAGGCGGATGAAGTTGAGGCCGCCTTCACCGCCGCCGAAGAGGCCGAAGGCCGGTTCGAAGTCGCCGTCGCCGAAGGTCACCAGTTGCGTGTCGTCGGAACCGATCCTGAAAATTGTCTCGACGCCGAGCCCGCCGCGCCACTGGCCGGCGCCGGCCGAGTCGGTCAGCAGTTCGTGCTTGATCAGCGTATGCGGCGTCTGCTGCTCGAACATTTCGTAGTCCTGGTCGAGCACGCCGCCCGAGGCGTCGATCATGCCGATGTGGTCGTAACCGTCGGTACCGAGCATGGCTCCGGAACCGCCCTTGAGGCCCATGAAGCCGATGTCGACATACTTCTCGTTGTTCTTCGGATCGATGCCGGTGGTCAGCGAGGCCAGCAGATTGTTCCAGCCGGCCGTGACGCGGTCCGGCATCACCGGCGCCAGTGCGCGCTGGATGGCGTCGGCGTTGGGCGGGCAGAGGTGGTTGCCGAAGGTGGTGGCCTTCGGGTAGGCGGCATTCAGTATGGTGCCGCTCGGGATGACGATCTCGATCGGTTGCACCATGCCCTCGTTGTGCGGGATGTCCGGATTCACCATCTGCAGCAGGGTGAGTATCGTGGCCGAGGCGCTCGAGGTGAAAGTACCGTTGACGAAGCCGTTGGTTTGCGGGTCGGTGCGCGAATAGTCGAACTTGATGTGTTTGTCCTTGACCTCGATGTCCACGCGTATCGTGTATTTCGAGCCGACGAAGCGGCCGTCGTAATAGACATAGCCTTCGCCCGAGTAGTTGCCGTTGGGAATCTTGGCGATCTCGGCTTCCATCATTTTTCGCGTGGCCTCGAACAGCGCCTGCTTGTGGTTCTCGTAGCTTTCAACGCCGTATTTCTTCAGCAGTTCCAGCAGGCGGCGCTCGCCGACGGTGCAGGCGCCCATCTCGGCCTTCATGTCGTGCTGCACGATGTCGAGGCGCACGTTGGCAAAGATCAGACCCCAGACATCCTTGCGCAGCTTGCCGCGCTCGACCACCTTGACCGGCGGAATGCGCAGGGCTTCCTGCCAGACTTCGACCGCGTTCGGGTTGTAGCCGCCGGCGACATTGCCGCCGATGTCGGCCTGGTGGCCCTTGACTGCCGTCCATGCCACCAGCTTGTCCTCGAAGAACACCGGCTTGAAGGCGGCGACGTCGTTGTTCTGGTTGCCGAGGCTGAAGACGTCGTTGTGGAAGATCACGTCGCCGGGATAGATCTCGTCGCCGAAAAACTCCTTGATGTACTTGCATACCGGCGCCAGGGAGAAGGCCAGGATGGGGAGGTTCTCGGTCTGTTCCAGCATGTTGCCGTCGGCGTCGTAGAGGCCCGTGACATAGTCCTTGGCCTCGCAGAGGATGGGCGAGCGTGTGGTCTGCTCCATCGAAATGCTCATCTCGTCCGTAATGGACTTGAAGGTTCTAGCGTAGACCGAAAGCAGAATAGGGTCGATCTTGGTGCTCATGCCAGTGCCTCCTGATTTTCCATGAAGCAGGCCGCGGCGAGATCCTCGCGGCCCTTCTGCCAGATGACGAAAGAACCCAGGGCATCGACCGCGCAGTCGTAGGAATCGCTGACGAAGATCGCCGTGGTTTCCTGTTCGATCATGGCCGGGCCGGTGATCCGGTTGCCGAAGTGCATCCTGTGGCCGTCGTAGACCGGGGTCTCGCGGAAGCTCTTGGTCTCGGGGATGTACATGCTGCGCTTGCCCTTGAGGGCCTTGGTCGCATCCACACCGTCCCAGGCTTCCCGGCGATAGGTCGGCTTGTCGGTGATGCCGATGGCCTGGACGCGGACATTGATGATTTCCATCGGCGTCTTCTCCGCTTCGAGCGAGTAGCCATAGAGCCGGTTGTGCTCGGCATTGAAGGCGGCAGCGATGGCCACGGTGTCGCGGCTGTCGATCAGTTCGCGCGGCACGCTGAAGGACACCTCGTGATACTGCTTGATGTAGCGGCAGTCGAACTTGACGTCGTAGCGACGGCGCTCCTCACCGATTCGCTCCTCGACCAGTTGCCGTGTTCCCTCCGCCGACATTTCGTCGATCATCGCCGTCAGTCGTGGCCAGTCGATGGCTTCGAGGCGGGCGACGAAGGTCCGCACGAAGTCGTGCTTGAGTTCGCTCATCAGCATGCCGAAGGCGCAGAGCACCGAGGACTCGCGCGGCACGATCTGCAGCGGAATTTCCAGTTCGCTGCAGATCAGGCAGGAGTGGATCGGGCCGGCGCCGCCGGCGGGAATGAAGGGAAACTCGCGCGGATCGAAGCCGCGCTTGATGGTGACTTCGCGCACGCCCTGGGCCATGTTGTTGCAGGCGACACGGTACATGCCGGCGGCTGCCTCCTCGATGGAGAGCCCCATGGGCTTCGCGATGTGTTCCTCGATCGCCGCGCGTGCTGCAGTGCCGTCGAGCTTCATCCTGCCGCCGGCGAAGAAGCCGGGATCGAGGTAGCCCAGCACGACATTGGCGTCGGTCGTGGCCGGCAGCCTGCCGCCTTTGCTGTAGCAGGCGGGCCCCGGATCGGCGCCGGCGCTTTGCGGACCCATGCGCAGCATGCCGCCTTCGTCGAGCCAGCCGATCGAGCCGCCGCCGGCACCGATGGTGTGGATGTCGAGCATGGGCAGGGCGATCTTGTGGCGGGCGATTTCGCCGTCGTTCTTGATCATCGGCGCATCGACGGCGACCGAGGCTTCAAAACTTGTTCCGCCCATGTCGGTGGTGATGCACTTGTTCTGGCCGTGCAGGCGGACATAGAACAGGCCTGCGCCGGGGCCGCCGGCGGGGCCGGAAAGCAGGGTCAGCGCCGCCTTCTCGCGTGCCAGCTGCGGCGAGATGACGCCGCCGTTGGATTGCATGATCAGCAGCAGGTTCCTGAAACCGATGCCCTTGAGGCGGCCGACCAGTTGGTCGAGGTAATGATTGAGCTTGGGGCCGACGTAGGAATTCAGGGCGGTGGTGCTGACACGCTCGTAAAAGCGGATCGACGGCAGCAGGTCGGTCGACACCGAGAGATAGGTGCCGGGCATTTCCTTTTTCACCAGCTCCGCCGCCGCCTGCTCGTGGACCGGATTGGCGAAGGAATTCATGAAGCAGATCGATACCGCCTGGACGCCTTCCTGCTTGAACAGGGCGATGGCCTGTTTGATTTGCGCCAGGTCCAGCGGCGTGGTCTCAAGGCCGTGGCGGTCAAGGCGGCCTGTAATGCCGGCGCGCAGGTAGCGCGGCACCAGAGGTTTGACGTTGGTGTAGCGGTTGTTGTACTGCTCCTCGCGGATGCCGCGGCGCATTTCCAGGGCATCCCTCACGCCCTCGGTGGTCAGCAGGCCGCACTTGGCGCCAGTGCCGGTGAGCGTCGCGTTGGTGGTCACCGTGGTGCCGTGCACGATGGTGTCGATGGTCGGCGCGAAGGCTTCCAGCGACAGGGGCGGCTTCATGCTCGCGGCGATGTCGGTGAGGCCATTGACCACGGCGATCGACGGGTCGGCCGGGGTCGACAGGGTCTTGAAGATCGCCGGTTCGGCATCGTCGCGTGTGACTACAAAGTCGGTGAAGGTGCCGCCGACATCGATTCCGATCTTTAGCGCCATACGCTGTTCTCCATTGCTGCCGCGGATTTCAGTTTGGAAGGTCGGCATGCGCGACCATCTTGCGCACGTCTTCCTTGCGAATCTTGCCCAGGGCGGTCTTCGGCAGGGCTTCGACGATGACAACTTCCTTGGGATGCTTAAAGCGGGCGATGCGGCCGTCGAGCAGCTTCAGCACCTGCTCGACGGTCAGTTTGCTGTCGGTCCTGGGCACCACCACGGCGACCACGATCTCGCCCCAGCGTGCGTCGGGGCGGCCGATCACCGAGGCTTCGGCAATGTCGGGTGATTCGATCAGCAGGTTCTCGATCTCGGCCGGGTAGATGTTCTCGCCGCCCGAAATGATCATTTCCTTGCTGCGGCCATCGACGTAGAGATAGCCTTCCTCGTCCTGATGACCCATGTCGCCGGTATGGAACCAGCCGTCGACCAGCACCGCTGCGGTGGCTTGTGGCGCCTGCCAGTAACCGCTCATGACGTTGTCGCCCTTGACCAGGAGTTCGCCCGTGACGCCGCGCGCCACGTCGCCGCCCCGGCTGTCGACGATCCGCAACTGGGTATGGATTGCCGCCTTGCCGGTGGAGCCGACCTTCCGCATCGCGTCGCCGACCTTGAGGTACACCGCAATCGGGCAGGTTTCAGTGGAGCCATACACCTGCACCAGCGGTACGCCTTTGGCATGCACGGAGTGGATCACATGCAGCGGCACGATGGTCGAGCCGGTGGTGATCATGCGCAGGCTTGAAAAGTCGGCGCCGGCCCAACGGCGCTGCGCCATCATCATGTCCAGTTGCGCCGGCACCAGCACCGTCAGCGTGATGCCGTCCTGCTCGATGGCGTCGAAAGTGGTATCGGCGTCGAACTTCGGATGCAGCACCACCGTACAGCCGGCGCGCAGGGCCGGCGTAGTCTGGTTGTTAAGCCCGCCGACATGGAAAAGCGGCAGGGTGGTGAGGATTACGTCGTCCGCCGTCAGGTCGTGCATGTCGACGCTGTTGTCTGCATTGCATTCCAGCGCACGTTGCGTCAGCACCACCCCCTTGGGCTTGCCGGTCGAGCCTGAGGTGTAGCAGATCAGCAGCGGGGTGTCGGCACCAGCCCGCGGGTCGGGCGGTATCGGCCCCTTGGCACGACTGCAAAATTCGGCCCAGGAAAGCCAGCCGGCGCCGGCGTCGCCGAAGCTGACCAGGGTCGCTGCGCCCAGCGCGCCGCGGAAGGCGTCGGTCTGGGCCACAAACGGCGGCTCGACGAAGAGCAGCGACGGCGGGCAGTCGTCCAGCATCTGCTTGTGCTCGGGTGCCGCCAGCCGCCAGTTGAGCGGCATGAACAAGGCGTCGAGGCGGGCACAGGCGAAAAGCAGGGCCAGCATTTCCGGGCTGTTGAAGCCGAGGTAGGCGACGCAACTGCCGTGCTTGATCCCGCTGGCTGCCAGTGCCGCCGCAATGCGGTCGACCAGCGCCCCCAGTTGCGCATAGGAAACGTCGCGCCCTGGAAAACGAATGGCGGCCTTGTCAGGCGTAAGCCCGGCGTTGTGCGCTATCCAGTCGCCCAGCTTCATGCCGCTACTTCGCGTCGCAGACTTCGAGGACGACGGCCATGGCCGTGTCGCCCGCCGCGCAACCG
Source organism: uncultured beta proteobacterium (assembly GCA_903933395.1). Classification (GTDB taxonomy): domain Bacteria; phylum Pseudomonadota; class Gammaproteobacteria; order Burkholderiales; family Rhodocyclaceae; genus Sulfuritalea. The sequence goes on from CAIZKA010000082.1 coordinate 31,756, forward strand.
GTGAACAGCCCGAAGCCGCCGCCCTTCAGCGCCAGTTCCTCGATCAGTTCGATGACGGAACGCGTACCCATCGGCGCCTGGGGATGGCCCCAGACCAGCGAACAGCCATAGTTGTTCATGGCCTTGAGGTCGGCACCGGTCTGCCTGGCAAAGAAGATGTCGTTCGCGGCGAAGGGATTGTGGGTTTTGATCGCCGCCATCTGAGCGATGCTGCGGCCGGCCTGTTGCAGTGCGCGCTGCGCCGCGGGCAGCATGGCCTCCGGCATGTAGGCCAGTTCCACGCGGGCCAGGCCGAAGCCGTGCAGGCGCACGGCAATCTTCGGGTTGGAGGAAAGTTCCTTCGCCTTGTCCGGCGTGGTGACCACGATCGCCGCGTTGCCGTCGGCCGGATGTGTCTGCGCGCCGAAGGTGACCACGCCGCCAGGTGTAACCGGTTTCAGTTTCGCCAGACCTTCGGGGGTCGATTGCGAGACGCCTTCGTCGCCGGCCATGGTGTTGGCCACCTTCTTGAAGTTGGGCGTCGGCACATCGAATGGCAGGGTCATGAAGCGCCTGAGGAAGGCCGAGTCGTCGGCCTGGGACATGCGGTACTGTTCCTCGCGGCGCAGCACCAGTTCGTGCTGCTCCGCCGTGCCGATGCCGTGCTTCGCGGCGACGTTCTCCGCGGTCTGCAGCATGGTGTGGCCGCCAAGCGGATCGCAGTTGAAGTTTTCCATTACCCAGTCCTCGGCGGCGCCGGTGCCGCCGGGACCGCGCGGATTGGGGTAGTAGATGTGCGGCCCGTTCGAGGTGCGGTCGCAATTGATCGCCAGCGCCATGGTCGCCATGCCGGTTTCTATTTCCTGCGTGGCGGCGAGCAGGGTACGCACGCCGGTGGCGCAGGCCTGCATCATGGTCGGGCCGCCGGCGTTGGCGGCGCCGATCATGCCGGCGAGCCAGGGCAGGCCGTAGAAGGAATGTTTTTGCGGCACCGAAAGCCCCAGCGCGCCGTAGTCGAAATTCGTCGGGTCGATCTTGCGTTTGGCCAGTTCCAGCCTGGCGACGTGGGCGGCGAACTCGATGCTGTGCAGGTTGGCGAAGCTGCCCTGCCAGCGGGCGAAGGGGGTGCTCCAGTAGGCGCCGTAAGGAATTTCTGCTTTGTAGCTCATTTCGATTATCCGGCTAGGCGAGGCATTTGGTCTTCCGGTCCGGATCTGTGCGCCGCGCCGGCAATGGGTGGCAAGGAACGGTTCTAGCCGGCGGCGGCACTCTGTTCCGACTTTTTTTCCTGGTCGATCTGTTCGATGGCGGTGATGAGAAAGTGCCTGGCCGCTTGGAGGTGCTTGTGCATCGCCGTGGCGGCAGCGTCGGCATCGCGTTTCCTGAATGCGGCATGGATGTTCTTCATGCCGGTCAGGGCCGTTTTCCTGGCGCCCGCGTCACCCAAAGTCAGGACACGCAGAAAGCGGACGTGGCCGACATACTGGTCGAGAAGTTTCGACATCCGCCGGTTCGGAATCAGCGCGCGCCAGGCGTTGTGAAAGCGGCTGTTGGCTTCCAGGAATGCGCGGAAGTCGCCGCTTTTCTCCGCCGCGGCGGCATCCTCGATCGCCGAGGCCATGCTGGCGAGATCGGCGGGGCCGGTGACTTCGGCGACGGCGATGCTGACCGCGGCGGGTTCCAGCAGGAAACGCAGCTGGTAGATCTCCTCGACGTCGGCATCGGTCAGTTCGGGAACCACGAAACCCCGTCCCTCCACGGCGATCATGCCTTCACTTTCGAGCCGCGCCAGTGCTTCGCGCACAGGGGTGCGCGAGACGCCAAGCTGCGCGGCGAGGCTGACTTCCTGCAGGCGTTCGCCGGGACGGATCTGGTGGCTGCCGATGTTGTCGCGCAACTGGTGATAAACGCGGTCGGCCAGTCCGGCAGGTCGTTCCAGGGGCTTGATGGACATGTTCATGGCAGAATGAAATGCACTGTTGCACTCGCGTCACGGAATACTGGATACTGTATACGCAGTACATTGCGAGTGTCAATAGCCACGGGTGGCAATCCATGAGTCTTAACGTGAAACAACTTGCTCGGAGCGGCGGGTAATGGTCGAGCGAAGCGAGCCGATCAGTAGCCCCCCGAGAGGGGCGAGGCGGGGTTTCGCAACGCATGCGGTGCGCCGCCGCAGCCGGCTGGCTGTGCAAAGCCAGCCGTGGGCCGCGCAGCGGATGGGGGGGCGGGCCTTCAATTCACCTTTAACGGATTCATGGTACGGCGGTGGTCTTGGCGACCATGCAAGTTAACCTTGATGATCTGGCGCAGCGGGTCGGCGCCGGAGAACGGCCGGCTCTGGCGCGGGCGCTGTCGCTGGCCGAGCGCGATGCGGAATCCGGCGCCGCGCTGATCGCCCGCCTGGCGCAGCGACTGGGCCGGGCGCATGTGGTCGGCATCACCGGCCCGCCGGGCGCGGGCAAATCCACCCTGGTCGGCGCCCTGGTGCGGCGGTTCTTGCAACTGGGACAGCGTGTAGCGGTACTGGCGGTCGATCCCTCCAGCCCGGTGACGGGCGGCGCGCTGCTGGGCGACCGTTTTCGCATCGGCGAATGCGCCGATGATGGCCGCTGCTTCGTCCGTTCCACGGCGACGCGCGGCAGCCTTGGCGGCCTTACTGCGGCCGCGAGGCAGATGGTGCAACTCATGGATGCCGCCGGCTACGAGCTGGTGCTGGTGGAAACAGTTGGCACCGGCCAGTCCGAGATCGATGTCGCGCGGATTGCCGACTCGCTGCTGGTGATCTTTCCGCCGGGGCTCGGCGACGAGTTGCAGGCGATCAAGGCCGGCATCCTCGAACTGGCGGATTTGCTGGTGGTGACCAAGAGCGATGTGGCCGGCGCCGCCCTGGCCCGGCAGTCCTTGCAGAGCGCGGCTCACATGTGGCGCAAGGCGCCGCCGATTCACGGGGTCAGCGCGCTCTCCGGCGAGGGCGTCGCGGCGCTGGCGGATGCGGTTCTCGATCGGGCACGCAGCGGCGGGTCATCCGCGCGACCGGATCACGGCGCTCTGCAGGCAAGGGCGTATCCGCTCGCCGAGCGCTTCGAGAACCTCTGGCGCGAAGTCGGGCGCCGCCTGCCTTTGACGGCGACGGCAAGCCTGTCGGTGGAAATGCTGGAGCCCGAGGCGGGCGACTCATCTTCCGGCTTGAGAGTCCGGGTCAGGCAGGGGGACGGCGGCAGCGTCTTCCAACTCGGTGCCTTAGCGGGAGCGCTGGCGTTTGCGGAAGCTAGCGGCCTGCGTTGCCGCATCGAAGGATTCGACGCCGCCGACGGCACCCTCGAATTGCGGCTCGATGCTTCTTTCTGACCGCCGGAGGGCGAAAAGTCGGCGCCGGCGGTACGGCGCGTATCGATCAGGACGGGGGCCGCTCGCGCGACACCCCGCCGATGTCAATTCCGGGGCTTATTTCTCCGCAAAGCAATAGAACAGGCCATCGCCGCCGGTGGGACGAATTTTCTCCATGCTGCAGCCGAGCGTCGGGTGGGATGAGTTCCAGGAAACGGCCCATGGCGCGTTGAGGGGGCCGGCGCGATCGAAATGGCCGGTCATTGCCGATCCATCGGACCCGCTCCTGGTCCAGTTGCCGCAGGTCATATCCGGAAACTGGGCACCGGGAAAGGCCGTTCCGTCGGGGCGCGAGCCGGTCAGTATGTCGTGCTTGTTGGGCTTTTCCGTGCGGCCGTTGACGGCCTGGCCCTTTTCGTCCAATGCCGTCAGTTTCGTCAGGTTGCTGCTGGGCGAGTGCAAGTCGTCCACGCTGCGCGCGATTACTTCACCCTTGGCGTTCTGCCAGGGGCCCATGCCGATCCTGTCCCGCGCATTGACGAAGTTGGTGTCGGGCAATGTCGCGCCCTGGGTGCTCAGGTAGGCGCGCCAGATGCGTGTACCGCCACCGGCAGCCGTTGCCAGCGACTGGCAGTACCGGTCGGCCCCCTCGAGGCCGCCAAGATCTCCGCCTTTGCCGGGACCGGCGCTGGTCACGAAGAAGGTCATTTCCCTGGGGCCCGGCGGAATGCTTGCGCAGCCGCCCATGCCAACTACGCCGGCCATGGCCAGCCCTGCGATTCTCACCACCTTCTGCATCACTTTCTCCTTCCGGATCTGTTTGGTTTGCCCAAAGGAAACGGGGACCGCGGTCCCCGTGGGCGCAATCAGGATCACCTCCGTGCGGCGTCAGTCTTCGTACTTGAAGGACATCGAGACGCGGGCGCGGTAGGCGACGACCTTGCCGTCGTCGATCTTCATGTCGAGTTTGGTGATCTCGGCCACGCGCAGGTCGCGCAGGGTCTTCGCCGCCGACTCGATGGCCGAGCGTGCGGCGTCTTCCCAGGACGTAGTGCTGGAACCTATAACCTCCACGATCTTGTAGACGGGATTATCGTTTTTCGCTTTCTTTGCCATGGTCACCTCCTGTGTGTGAGTAATTGCGCTGCGCTTTTCTGTCAGCCCGGTCATCATAGCCCAAACGAATGGGACGAAACCTTACCGGCAGCGGATGGCAGCGGGACGCCTGACCTCAGCCGCCGGCAATGATGGGGACCAGTCGCACCTGGTCGCCGCTGCTGAGCGCCCGGCTGCGTTCGCCGGAGAGCACCATTTCGCCATTTACCGTGACGTTCCAGGTCGGATCGTCGAGCGACGCCTGGGCCTGGGGCAGGTGGCGGCGCAGGGCCGTGCGCAGTTCGCTGACGTTGGCCACAGACTGGTCGATGACAATGGATTGCTCCGGCGCTCCGGGCAGCGGCTGGGGCAACTCGACGCGCAGCGCGAAGCCGGTCGCGGCCAGCGCCAGTTTCTGGTGCCAGTCGGCGTGCGGCACGCCTTCGCTGTTGAGGCCGGTCAGTGCGTAAAAGCGCCCCTTCATGGCCTCGAACTCGCGGCGGTCGATCTTTTCGCCCTTGAAGGGGCCGCTGTCGATGGCTTCGTCGAACCAGCGGTCGGGCAGGGTGTCGTCGCTGGCGCGCAGGCCGATGCGGAAATTCAGCATGCGTTCAAGGCCGGTGATGTTGCGCCCGACCTCGTCGAGTTCTTCGGCGCTCACCGGCAGCCCGGTCATGGTGCTGATCTGGGTGGCGAAATCGCCGCAGTCGGGCAGGGTGGGCGAGTTGAACAGCTTGGTGTTGAAGCGGCACATGCCGACCGAGTCGCCGACGGCGAAGGTGTTTTCGCAGCGGCGCACGGCGATTTCCTTGCCTTCGTAGCTGTTCGGCTGCGGCGCCACGGTGCCGCCGTAGAGCTGGGCCTTGAACGGCGCGTCGTCGTTGACGCGGGCGTTGATTTCCAGCGTGACGCGGTTGCGCAGGTGATCCATGCCGCGCGTGGCGACCGAGAGGCCCAGCGCGAAGGCCTTGAGGATGCGCGCGTCGTGCGGGTCGGACTGGAACAGGCCCTTGACCGCCATGCGGTATTCGAGCGCCGCCTGCGGATATTTGCCCTTGTCGACGGCGCGTGCCGAGTCGGCGATGGTGTCGCCGAAGCCTTCGCGCTTCGCCGTCATGAATAGCAGCTTTTCGATGGTCTCGTAATTGCCCCAGGACAGGTCGAGGCCGCCGGTGTGGCCGGCGTCGATGATGCCGCGCTGCCAGAGTTCCATGGCCCAGGAAATTGCGCTGCCGGTCGAGGCGGAGTCAAGGCCGAGGTCATTGAGGATGTTGTTCAGGCGCAGCACGTGTTCCGGTTCGCGCAGGCCGATCATCGGGCCGAACTTGCCGACCGTGACGTATTCGGGACCGTCGCCCTTGTCGTATTTGTCGAACTTTCCGTCGCCCTTGATGCCGTTGTAGGTGCGCAACTTGTGGTGGTCGATGTCGGCCTGGGCCTTGTCGTAACTGGCGTTGCCCTTGAGTCCCATCAGGGCGGCCGAACCCCAGCCGCCCTTGCCCTCCGGCGTCATGTCGTTCTGGTTGCGGCACTGCACCGGGCACTTGAAGCAGCCGTCCATGGCCGGACGGTAGGGATCGAAATTGTCGGCATCGAGCGACTCGTGCCAGGCCGTGGTCTGGTTGTTCATCGTGCCCAAGGCGCCGAGGACGCGCGACGGCTTGTAGAGGAAGGGCGTGCCCACCTGCTTCAGCGCGTTCTTGATCACCGAGGTCGAGGTGATCTTCTTGCCGATGATCTTGTTGTGGGCCTTGAGTTCCTTGGCCATCGGCGCCTCGGCGGGCTTGCCCTGGATCATGATCGCCTTCAGGCGCAGCGCGCCCATCTTGGCGCCGCCGCCGCCGCGCGCCCAGATCGACTTGATGCCGCCCATGATGCCGCTGCACAGCACCAGATTCTCGCCGGCCGTGGTGATGCGGGCCAGCGCCATGTCCTTGCGTTCGGTGCAATGGAAATCGCGCTCGATGGCCGCGGCGGTGTCGAGGTTGTCCATGCCCACATAGGGCGTCGCGTCGAGGAATTCTATGTCTTCGTGGGAGATTTTCAGCAGAGTCCACTGCGGCGCCAGGCCGTAGAGCACGATGTGGTCGTAGCCCAGGCGCTTGGTGAAGGCGGGGAAATAATCGCCTGCGCTGGCATCTAGAAAGGCGTAGCTATCCGGCGAACGGCTGGTGAAGTTGCCGCGCGTGGCCGAGGGCATGCTGCCGGTCAGCGTGCCGGCGCCGAAGATCAGCGGCACCTCGGGATCGAGCGCATCCTTGGTTTCATCCAGCAGGTTGTAGAGCAGCACCATGTTGGCGCCGCGGCCGCCGAGGAAAGTGCGCATGATTTCGGCGGGAAGGTACTTGCGGCGGGTTTCGCGGCGCTCCAGATCGACGAACAGCACCGCGCCCTGGGTCGGGTACTGCGGCGCATCGTGCATGCGTGCGCACAATTGCTCGATTTTGGTCCTGACGCTCATTGTCCGTTCTCCATGGCAAACGCCGGCAATGAGAACAGTTTACTACGTCAATTGTTGGATGTCCATCTATATTGGCGGAAGCGGTGCGGCTCCGGGAGGGCTGCCGATGGTTTCAGCGGTGTTCGGGAAAGACTTTTTTCAGCAGGGCGAGGAAGGTTTCGCGCTCGGCTGCGCTGAAATTCTGCAGCAGGCGCTTTTCGTGCTGGCTGACCTGGCGTTTCAGCTTGCGCAGCAAGACCGTCCCGGCATCGGTGAGGCGGATTGCGTTGGAGCGGCGGTCGTGCAAAGCGGCGCGCCGTTCCACCAGGCCGCGCCGCTCCAGGTTGTCGATGACGGTGACCACCGTCGAGCGGTCCAGGTGCGTGGCGCGGGCCAGTTCGCTTTGCTTGAGGTCGGGATTGGCCTCGATGATGACCAGCACGCCGAACAGGCCGGGCGTGACGTCCTCGCCGCCGGGGCCCTGTGCAAAATCCCGAAACAGGGCGATCTGCGCCATGCGCAACTGGTAGCCGACAAGGCCAGGCAGCAAGCCATAGTCGATGTCGGATTTTTTGCTCGGATCGGAGGTGGTGGGCATGGCGTGGCCTGGTCGGTTTGTTGCGGTCGGCGGACAAGATCACCCGCAGGCGGATTATGGCGGCGCCAAATACCCTGCGTCAAATAGTGGGAATTCCACCAAAACCGCGTTTGTACGTCTGGGCGTCTGCTACGCCACCGCGCAAGCCCGGATTGCCGTGCCCCCACGGTCGGCTCTGCATAGCCGACCGGCTTCGCGGGCGCAGAGCAGTGCTCTGCGAAACCCCCGCTACGCCCAGCGCCGACTTTCGGCCCTCGGTCCGCTTCCTCAAGTTTGGGCTATCCGAGTTACGTGATCGTCAATCCAATAAGGCTGCATCAGAACTTACTAACCCAATCAAAAATCCTTGGCGAATACCCGGTATATAAGTATGGATACAATTGCCTGTGGAGACTTCAATTCATTCGACAAGAAAAATAACCTTGGGCGTCGCCAAACTGGCCCTTTCTGCTGCGGGTATATTTCGACTGGACCGCTTGACGATCGGCGTGGTCTTGCTGTGCGCGGTAATGGGACCAACTTTTGCCGAAGACGAGTTGCATTTTCGGATCGAGCATTTTGCCATTGAGGGGAACAGCCTCCTTGCCACCGCCGCGATCGACGATGTTCTTGACCCGGTGCGAGGCGACGCGAAATCCCTCAGGGATATTCTGACCGCAGTGCGGCAGCTTCGAAGCGCTTACCGTAACGAAGGCTATGAAGCGGTTCAGGTCGTTCTGCCCGAGCAGGACATAAGCAGTGGGGTCATCCGCCTTTTGGTCATTGAGCCCAGGATCACCGAAATCCGCGTTGATTACGGCACAAAGTCAGAGGCTGGCAACGGCAAGCCCCTTGATGCGACAGACATCGAACGCATCTTGCCTCCGCTGCGCATCGGGCAGACTCCGAACATTCACGCGATCGATGCCGCCGTGCGTCTGGCCAACGAGAATCCTGCTCGCCGGATCCAGATCGAACTGGAGTCCATCGCCGGGAACAGCATACTGGCCCGCGTCAAAGTCGATACCTTCCCGCCGCTCACATGGTTTTCCAGGCTGGACAATACGGGCTCAGCCGCGACCGGGCGTACGCGCCTGTCGGTCGGTTTCCAACAGGCAGACTTCGCCGGCAGCGATGGCCTGCTCGCCGGCCAGGTAAGCAGTTCGGTAGAACGTCCACGCAACAACGACAGCTACTCTCTGGGCTACCGGATTCCGTTCTTCGAACAAAAGCTGACGCTGGACTTCGTCGCCGGGCATTCCGACACCGATACCGGAACGACGGCCACTTCGGCCGGTGCCCTGCAATTCACGGGGCGCGGGGACGTCTTCGCTGCCCGCCTCACCCGTCAGTTGCCGCCTGCCGGCCCGTGGGAACATTCGATCTTCGGCGGCATCGAGCACAAGGCCATGACCAACATCTGCTCGGTGGGCAGCTTTGGCGCCGCGGGTTGCGGCTCGGCAGGCGTAAGCCTGACACTCCAGCCGGCCAGCATCGGCTACAGCGCGAAGTACGCCGGCGAGGGCGCGCAGTTCCGCGGAGACCTGGCTTACTCGGCCAATTTCTCGTCCGGTACGAAGCAGCGGGACTTGTTCGCCCAGGCCCGTACCGGCGCCAAGCCGAACTATGACGTGTTCCGCGCCCAGGGCGAAGTGGCGACGGCCCTTGGCGGCGGCTGGCAGGCGCGTAGCGTCCTGGCCGTACAGGAGACGTCGTTTCCTCTGGTGACGGCCGAGCAGTTCGGACTGGGCGGCGCGAATTCCATCCGCGGCTACGGCGAACGGGTACAGACCAACGACCGTGGCTGGCGCCTCGCTCTGGAAGCCTACACGCCCGGATTCGGCGACTGGTTCGATTGGCCGCCCGGCAATGTGCGGGCCGTGGTTTTTCATGATACCGGCGCCACCCGACGCAACAACGTTCAGCCCGGCGAGGCGTCCGGGACCCGCCTTGCCGGCGCCGGGGTGGGGGTGCGAATGTTCGTCGGCACGAACATCCAGGCCCAACTGGACTGGGCGAAGGCGCTGGTTACGAACGATGGCGTTCTGGCGGGGGATGACCGCGTGCACTTCTCCCTGGTTCTGAACTGGTAGCAAGGCGCGAACAGATGAGAAACCCGATCGCTCATCGTCAGCCAATCCGGGGCCTGACGCTATGCGCCGCCTTGGTGACCGCTTTCGCATCCGCGTTTTCGCAAGCACAGCTTCCCGCCGGCGCCAGCGTCGCGTTCGGCAATGCCAAAATCGCGACTGTCGGCAACGGCATGACGGTAACGAATAGCCCGAACGCCATTCTCAACTGGCAGAGTTTCAGCATTGGCCAGAATTCCGCCGTGCGTTTTGTCCAGCAGAGTGCCGCCTCAAGCGTTCTCAATCGCGTCACCGGCACCGACCCCAGCACCATTCTCGGCAGCCTGAGCAGCAACGGGCGGGTTTTCCTCATCAACCCCAACGGCATTCTCTTCGGACCGGGCGCAAGGATTGATGTCGCCGGCTTCGTAGCTTCGGCGCTCAACCTCACCGACACCGATTTTCTGGGCGGCAAGCTGGCATTTAGTGGCGGGACCGGGGCGCTGACAAACAGAGGCGAAATCAGGACGCCGGCGGGCGGCCACGTCTATCTGATCGGAAATGCAGTCACGAACGAAGGCGTCATCACCAGCCCGGGAGGTGAAGTGATCCTCGCGGCAGGCAACAGTGCCACGCTGCTCGACACCGGAACGCCCAACGTCACGGTGAGCCTCAAGGCCTCGGACAACCATGCGCTCAACGTGGGTCAAATCGTCGCCGAGGGCGGCAGCGCCAACATCTACGGCGCGCTGGTCCGCAACGCCGGCATCGTCAGCGCCAGCAGCGTCGTGAACGAGGGCGGGCGCATCGTCCTGCGAGCCACCCGGCGCGTCGACCTCGCCGAAACCAGCCAG